>JAYTZE010000078.1:0-2130 GCA_043742385.1 Ilumatobacteraceae bacterium | reverse complement strand
TCCTGCCCGGCGAGCGAGCCGACGCCAAGGTGTTCCGCGATACCAACCGACGGATGGTCGAAGACAGCAAGAAGCCTGCCGAGGGCCGTCCCGAGTTGATGGGCATCACCAAGGCCTCGTTGGCAACCGAGTCGTGGCTGTCTGCGGCATCGTTCCAGGAGACCACCCGTGTGCTCACCGAAGCCGCTATCGACGGCAAGGGCGACAACCTGATCGGCCTCAAAGAGAACATCATCATCGGCAAGCTGATCCCAGCGGGCTCGGGCATGATGCGCTACCGCGAGTTCGACGTGAAGGCGCCGGAGTATCAGCCAATGGCCTACTTCTCCAGCGATGTCGACGAGGATCCAGCCGCCTGGCTCAGCAACATCCACGGTACCTACTCCACCGACGCCGTTCCCGGCGACGCAGTCGAGGCCTAACCCCCCCCAACCCCTGGTTGGGCGCGATATCACGCTCGGTATTGCACGTGTCGCGCCCGACGGGGTTGATTGGGCGCGATATCACGCTTGGTATGGCACGTGTCGCGCCCGTCGGGCCGGGTGACTAGGCGACTTGGGAGTCGCGCTCGGCAGGGGCGAGGGCGTCGGTGAGCCAGCCCTCGGCGTCGTCCCAGGCGTCCGGGTGGGCGTCTTGCCAACGCCTGTTGCCTTTCGGGCTCCATGCCGTCGAGTCGATGAAGTAGACGTTGGGCACCAGCTGTTGCCAGGTGATCCCAGCGAGGTCCTCGGGCACCGTCACTGCCGGCTTATCGGATACCGGACGTCCCACCCATGGCCGGCCGGCCTTGCGGCGCTCGACGCGCGGCCAGGTGAGTTGCTCGCGTGGCTCGACCTGGGGCCAGGTGATCTGGTCAAGGCGTTCCAGCGAGCGGATGTCGAACAGCGGCTCGCCGACAACGTTCGGTGGCGTCGCGGCGGGAAGCAACGCCCGAACTGCATCGACGTCGACAAGCTCCTCGAACTGCACGACCTCCTCGAGGTCGTGCTCGTCGGCCGCTGTGAACAGCCTCCACACCTGTGCCTCGTGGTCGCCGACGGAGATTTCCCGCGTGGACTCGATCTCGGCCTCGTCGGTCACCTTGACCGGTCGGTAGTGGCGGTAGAGCTGGCGCATCGACTTCCAGAAGATGGCGATGAAGCTGCTGGCGGCCACCAGAACCCATGCCAGCTCCAGCGGCGCTCCTTCGACGATCGACTGGAGCCACCAGGTCGTTGGCACGACGAACGCGGCGGCCAGCCCAGCGCCGGCTGCGACGCGAATGGGGCTGGTGCGGTCCATGTCGTTGGCCAACAGGCCGGGTACGAACAAAGGAGTCAGTGCCATCGACGCAAGGTCCAGGTGGTTGGTGACGCGCGAGCTGAAAAACGATGGGCCCACCCAGAGCAGCGTCCACGAGATCATCGACGAGATCAACAGCATCGCCGAGAACTTTCGGCGGCCGAACAGGATCAGGTAGTTCATCAGCACGAACTTGACCAGTACATACGTGACGAGTGCAATCGCGAAGGCAACCGCCACCTGGTACGGATCGCCCATGAACATGCCGACGTATGCGGCGCCGACGAAGCCGCCGGCTTTGAGGTTGTAGTTGTGGGCAACCCCCCACGATCCGGCTGCCGACAGCAGCACCGCCAAGGGAATCCAGCGGTTGGCGATCGACATCGTACCGAAGCCGGCCAAGGGGGCGAGGTCGTTGACGCCCTGCACATGCAGGGCCAGCGCCACCACAATGGGCACGGCCACGATCACCCCGGCCAGCAACACGGCCTTGGTTGTGCGCTTGATTCCTTGCCTGCCCATGTCGTGGGCAATCAATGCGGGCACGACGTAGCCGGCGCCGACGAAGAGCGGGATGTTGTTCTCCCACAGCCATGGTCCAGACGGGCTGAGCTTCAGCATTGCCGTCTGAATGGAGATCGAGATCAACGCCATCATGGTGAACTTGGTGCGTCCGTAGAGCATGAAATGCTTTCGCAGAAAGTGGTTCATGATCCAGTACGAGAGCAAGGCGTTGACGAAGGTGGCGATGACCACCATCGGGTACACCAGGAACACGGCGATGTAGCCGGGCACGACGATCGAGCCGGTCGTCAGGTGCAGACGCTCGTAGAGCATCATCGATACGCA
>JAYTZE010000077.1:0-2134 GCA_043742385.1 Ilumatobacteraceae bacterium | reverse complement strand
GTATACCGACACCTTGACCCTCGCCGCGGCCGTCACCGCCGGCACTGCAGCGCTGCAAGGTGCGGATCGGGCATTGGGAGCCGACGACCTCGAGGTGGCGATGCTGGCGCGGTCGAACGGACGGCGCTGCTTCAAACGGTTGACCGATGAAGAGGTCGCCCAGATTCTGGCGGGTTAGCTCGACATGGCACGCTCCGTCGATCTGAACAGCGATGTCGGTGAGGGCTTTGGCGCGTGGCCCGGCGGGCCCGATCGCGAGCTGATGAACATCATCACCTCGGCAAACATCGCCTGCGGATTCCACGCCGGCGACCCGTCGATCATGCGTCGCACCTGCGAGATGGCCGTCGAGAAGAACGTGGCGATCGGTGCGCATGTGAGTTACCTCGACATCGCCGGCTTTGGTCGCCGATTCATCGACGTGCAGCCAGACGAGCTCGCCGATGCCGTGATCTATCAAATCGGTGCACTCGCCGGCTGTGCGCGCGCTGCCGGCGGGTCGGTGAGCTATGTCAAGCCACACGGTGCGCTGTACAACACCATCGTTCACCACGAGAAGCAGGCCAATGCCGTTGCTACTGCGGTGCGCAGGTACGACGCCACACTGCCGCTTCTGGTCTTGCCCGGCAGCGTGATCGAACGAGTCGCGATCGAGCATGGATTGTCGGCTCGCGGGGAGGGGTTCGCAGACCGGGGCTACGCGGCTGATGGCACCCTCATCCCACGAACCCAACCCGGGGCGCTGCTGACCGACGAAGACGCCGCCACCAACCAGGCGCTCGAACTTGCTGATGGCGGTATTGCCTCGATCTGCATCCACAGTGACACGCCGGGGGCTGCTGCGCTTGGTGCTGCCGTCGCGGTGGGCCTGCTGCAGGCAGGCTTCGAATTGCGGGCCTTCACGCGATGAGGTTGCTGCCCTGCGGGCCCGGCGCAATCCTCGCCGAGTACGACTCGCTGGTCGAGGTGATGGCCGTCGACGATGCCTTGCGTGATTCCGGTCTTGCGGGGATCGACGATGTCATACCGGCTGCCCGGACCGTGTTGGTGACCTACCGCAATGTCGATCGTGCAGCGCTCGAAAAACTGTTGGTGCCTGGCGCAACTGCTCCCCGCGCGAAAGGGCCGCTCGTCGAGATTCCGGTCGTGTACGACGGCATCGATCTTGAAGAAGTGGCGTTGACCACGGGGCTCTCGATGGAGCAGGTCATCGAGAGACATTCCTCGACCGAGTACTCCGCGGCGTTCCTGGGCTTCACGCCAGGTTGGGCCTACCTGGTCGGGTTGCCGCCTGAGCTGCACCTGCCGCGCCGATCGACACCGCGGACTGCGATCACTGCTGGCTCGGTGGCCATCGCCAACGAGTTCACCGGCGTGTATCCCAACGCCAGTCCAGGGGGCTGGCATCTACTCGGCCATACGACGGCGACAATGTTCGACGTCGAGCGCGACAAGCCGTCGCTGGTGATGGCGGGCGACCGTGTGCGCTTCGTACGCACATGATCGAGATCCTCAACCAGGGAATCGGTAGCACGTTCCAAGACCTCGGCCGCGTCGGATGTTCCCACCTCGGAGTCGGTCGAAGTGGGGCAGCCGATCGCCCGTCACATTGCCTGGCCAATCGGCTGGTTGGCAACGACGAGTCCGCTGCCACCATCGAGTCGTGCGGTGGGTTGACCGTGCGCCTTCACCAAGCGGCTGTCGTCGCGGTGACCGGCGCCCGAGGAGTGATCGACGTCCGCCACGGGCAACCAATGGCGGTGAATGGCGTCGAACACCAGCCGGCGGGGGCCGAGTTCACGTTGCGATCACCCGAAGAAGGCATGCGCTACTACCTAGGGATACGCGGCGGCTTCGACATCGATCCAGTATTGGGGTCGCGCAGTTTCGACACCTTGGCCGGTCTGGGGCCGCGACTGTCGGCCGGAGCACTCATCGAAATTGGTCCAGATCCCCACACACCGATCACGACAGATCTCGGGATTCGGCCTCCACTTACAACGTCGGTCCACCTTTCCGAGGGACCGCGGCATAGGTGGTTCACGCCCGAAGCCTGGACCATCCTCACCACCAGCGCGTTTGTCGTGAGTCCTTCTGGCAATCGTGTCGGCGCTCGCCTCAGTGGTCCGGTATT
>JAYTZE010000076.1:0-2135 GCA_043742385.1 Ilumatobacteraceae bacterium | reverse complement strand
AGACCCGCAGGATGACCTGTTCGGCGGTGGCCCAGTGCGCCCATTTCTGCGAGCCGAACGACACGGCTGTGACCAATCGCTGCTTCGGTTTCGGCACGAGATAACCCGACAGACCACTCAGCCGAACGGGCCACCCTTCGGCCGGCAATGCCAAGGTCAGCAGCGCGACGCCGGCAGCGGGGATGGCGGTCAATGTCGTAGCGATCGACGGTTCGAGGGTTGCCAGCAATGTCGCTGCCTTGCGTGCGGGGCACGCCAGAACAACGCGGTCGAACGTTTGGCCGTCGACGCGCCAATGCTGTCCATCGACCGCAAGTTCACTGATGGCGGAATTGCATCGCAGCTCGCCACCGCGGGCGACCACCGCGGTGCCGACCGCATCGACCAGTGCACCAACGCCGGCGGTTGGGGCATAGAACACCGGGCCAGACGCTGGTGCCGTCGGTCGCCTGGCGGCCACCAAGACGCTGCGCGACCGCACCGCTACCTCGGCCAGTTGTGGAACCGCGACGAGGCTGAAATCGTCGGTGTCGGCGGCATAGATACTGCCCACCAGCGGGTCGACCAGCCGCTCGTGCACCTCGTTGCCGAACCTCGTTCGAACGTACTTGCCGATTGAGTCAGGCGTCATGTCGGTGCGAGGACGAACGATCTCGGTGGCCGCTCGAAGCCTGCCGCGCCGCGTGAGCAGCCGTGATCGGGCCAGGCCCGCCAGATCGGTTGGGAGCCCCAACAGCAAACCTTCGGGGATGTCGTGCAGACGGTTCCACCACACGGCTGCCTTCCCGACGGCCGGCGACGTCAGCGAATCACCGAGCGACACCTTGCGAGCCAGGTCGACTGCCCACGGCACTCGGGCAAGGAACGCGTCGGCACCCTCGTCGATCGCCGGGTGTCCAGCGAACGGGGTCGTGCGGATGACTCCACCAATGCGCTCGCTTGCCTCGAACACCGTGACGTGTGCTCCGGCTTCGATCGCTGCGTGCGCGGCGGCCAGGCCGGCGATTCCTCCACCGATCACGGCGATGCGGCGGTCACTCCTCACGTTGCGCCGAGGATGCGCTCGGCCAATGCTGTCATCACCGCGGCGTCGTCATTGACGCACGTCGTGCGAGCAAAGGCCAAGCCGTGCGAGCCGGCACGTTGGCATGCCTCGATGTCGAGGTCGTAGAGCACCTCGAGGTGGTCCGCGACGAATCCGACTGCGCTCACGAGGACGCCCCGAGTGTGTTCGTCAGCCGCCAGTTCATCGATGACCTGCAAGATATCTGGACCCAGCCAGGGCTCTGCTGTGCGTCCCGCGCTCTGCCAGGCCAGCCCCCAGTTGTCGATGGTGGCCGCTGTCGCAACGCACTCAGCGGTGGCCTGCAGCTGCGATGGGTACGGGTCGTCGACGGTGAGGATCCGCTGCGGAAGGGAGTGCGCGGTGAACAGCACTCGGGTCGCGTCGGGCATGGTGGCGAGTCGGGCGCGCAGATCAGTGGCGATGAACTCGACAAAGGCCGGCTCTGTGGCCCAACTCTTTATCTCGCTCACGGCGATGCCGTGCGGTGCCGCGGCCACGGCCAGGCGATCGAGGTACTGACCGACCGAGAACGCCGAATAGTGGGGCGCCAACACCAATCCGACGATGCGCCCGAAGCCGGCTGTGGCCAACTCGTCGACGGATTGCTCGATGAACGGGTCAGCGTGTTTCATTCCCAACGCCACGTGAAAGCAGTCGGGTGCGGCCAGATCGAGAGCGGATTGCAGCGCATGGCGCTGAGCGTCGGTGCGTTGTGCCAGCGGCGAGATTCCGCCGATCGCCTCGTAGCGGGCGGTGAGGTCGGCCAGTTGCTGGCTGGTGGGCGGGTTGCCCCGCCGAATATCGGTGTAGTACGGCAAGATGTCGGCTCGGGTGCGTGGCGTGCCGTAGCCCATCAGCAGCACCGCCGTTCGCTTCTCATTCATTGCGCAGTGCATTCCTTGATGTGATCGACGACGGCCTGCAGCACTGCTGGATCGGTGCGGGGTTGCACGCCGTGGCCGAGGTTGAAGATGTGACCCGCATGCTGTCGTCCGTCGTCAGCACGATTGTCGGCCAGCACCGCGTCGGTGCCGGCAATGGCCGTCGCGACCCCCGCCAGAACCAGGGC
>JAYTZE010000075.1:0-2135 GCA_043742385.1 Ilumatobacteraceae bacterium | reverse complement strand
CCACCCCGCTACCCGAGTTTCGTCACTGACGATTCGGGAGGGGGTCTGGTGGCGAATAGTCGCCCGCCCATCGGAGCCGAATCCCGAACTTGAGTCGTATCGACTCAAGTTTTCTTCGGTCGATGTTGCGCGGCCATGCTGCGGAGCCGTAAACTTGCGTCACGTTCACTCAAGTTTGAGCCGTCCACAAGACCTGTATCTAAGGAGCAACCCCCATGGCCAAGGCAGTCGGAATCGACCTCGGCACCACCAACTCCGTCGTCGCTGTACTCGAGGGTGGCGACCCGGTCGTCATCCCCAATTCCGAGGGTGCCCGCACGACCCCATCGGTCGTAGCGTTCTCGAAGGCCGGTGAGGTGCTGGTCGGCGAAGTTGCCAAGCGCCAGGCGATCACCAACTCCGACCGCACGTTCCGCAGCATCAAGCGGCACATGGGCGAGTCATGGAAGAGCCCCGACATCGACGGAAAGCAGTACACGCCGCAAGAGATCAGCGCCCGCACTCTGATGAAGCTGAAGCGCGACGCCGAGGCGTACCTCGGCGACACCGTCACCCAGGCGGTCATCACCGTGCCCGCCTATTTCGACGACGCGCAGCGCACGGCCACCAAAGAGGCCGGCGCGATTGCCGGCCTCGAAGTGCTGCGAATCATCAACGAGCCGACCGCGGCTGCGCTCGCCTACGGCCTCGACAAGGGGGCCGAGGACGAGAAGGTCTTGGTGTTCGACCTCGGCGGTGGCACGTTCGACGTGTCAGTGCTCGAGATCGGCGACGGCGTGTTCGAGGTCAAGAGCACCCACGGCGACACCCACCTCGGTGGCGACGACTGGGATCAGCGGATCATCGATTGGCTCGTGCAGCAGTTCAAGGCTGCCCACGGTGTCGACCTGGCCGCCGACCGTATGGCCGGGCAGCGTCTGAAGGAAGCTGCCGAGAAGGCCAAGATCGAACTCAGCCAGGTGCAACAGACCCAGATCAACCTGCCGTTCATCACCGCGACCGCCGAGGGGCCACTGCACCTCGACGAGTCGCTCACGCGCGCCAAGTTCCAAGAGATGACGGCCGATCTCATGGAGCGTTGCCGCATTCCGTTCGAGCAGGCATTGAAGGACGCTGGCATCAGCAAGGGCGAACTCAACCACGTGATCCTGGTTGGCGGGTCCACACGCATGCCGGCTGTTGTCGATCTAGTGGTCAATCTCGCCGGCAAGGAACCCAACAAGAGCGTCAACCCCGACGAAGTCGTAGCGGTTGGTGCCGCAGTACAGGCGGGTGTTCTACGCGGCGACGTGAAGGACGTGCTGCTGCTCGACGTCACTCCACTCAGTCTCGGTATCGAGACAAAGGGCGGCGTCATGACCAAGCTGATCGAGCGCAACACCACGATCCCCACCAAGCGAACGGAAGTGTTCACCACGGCCGACGACATGCAGCCCAGTGTCGAGATCCACGTGCTGCAGGGCGAGCGGGAGATGGCCGGCTACAACAAGACGCTCGGCAAGTTCCAGCTGGTCGACCTACCGCCGGCTCCCCGCGGCGTACCGCAGATCGAGGTCACCTTCGATATCGACGCCAACGGCATCGTGCACGTCAGTGCCAAGGATCGCGCCACTGGCAAGGAGCAGTCGATGACCATCACCGGTCAGTCGACGCTCGACAAGAAAGACATCGACCAGATGATTCGCGACGCCGAGGCACACGCCGAAGACGACCGCAAGCGTCGCGAAGAGGCCGAGATTCGCAACAACGCCGACTCACTGGTGTACCAGATGGAGAAGGTGCTTCGCGACAATGCCGACAAGGTCGACGACGCCGAGAAGGCCGCCGTCGAGGCTCCATTGGCCGAATTGAAGACCGCGCTTGCGGGCAACGACATGGACGCGATCCGTGCAGCCCACGAGAAGCTGATGACGGCCAGTCAGGCATTCAGCCAGAAGTTGTACGAATCGGCTGCTCGCGACGAGAATGCCGCCGGAACGTCGGCATCGGGTCAGACGGGTGAGTCGAGTAGCGACGATGACATCGTCGACGCGGAGATCGTGGACGAAGCGTGAGCGACGTCGACCCCTCCCCGTCGGCAGCGGGTCCCGTTACCGGAGAAGAACCGGCCGAGGTCTCAGTCGATGAAACTGAAG
>JAYTZE010000074.1:0-2137 GCA_043742385.1 Ilumatobacteraceae bacterium | reverse complement strand
TTCATGCCCTGTCGTTGCTCGACGATCTCGATGGAGTCGAGCTGTTGATCACGTCAGACGAGGAGGTGGGCTCGAGAGCCTCGCGGGCATTGATCGAGGAACGTGCGTTTGCCTGTGGCGCGGTCTTGGTGATGGAACCCAGCGCCGACGGCGGCGCGTTGAAGACCGCACGCAAAGGCACCGGTACGTTCGAAGTGACCGTTCACGGCCGGGCCGCGCATGCCGGTCTGGAACCCGAGAAGGGCATCAATTCGCTGGTTGCCGCAGCGCAGTTGATCACCAGGATTGCCACGTTCGGCGATCCCGACAAAGGCACGACGGTGACACCCACCGTCGCCACCGCAGGCACCGCCGACAACGTTGTTCCGGCGATGACGAAGGTTCGTGTCGATGCACGCGTCAACGTCGCGGGGGAGAAGGAACGTGTCGAGCACTTGATGGCGACGCTGTCGAGCGACGTTCCGGGTGCCGGGGTCGAGGTCTCGGGCGGGCTCGACCGGCCACCCATGCAGGAGTCCGCGTCGACCAGCCTCTTCGCTATCGCCCAGTCGGCGGCGGCGGCGGCCGGCCTCCCTGCGGTCACAGGCGTCGCAGTCGGCGGTGGAAGTGATGGCAACTTCACGGCCGCGTGCGGGGTGCCGACTCTCGATGGTCTTGGTGCCGTCGGCGGCGGTGCGCACGCTGACCACGAATTCGTATTGGTCGACACGATGATCGATCGCGCTCGGCTGCTTGCGGCGATCGTGGCCCAGTTGACGAGCTAGTCGGACGAGGGTTCGTTCAACTCCAACAGCCCGCCGCTCGTCAAGGTTCCGGCGTTGCGATAGACGTCAAGCTTGCTGCGACTGTCCTCGATGTCGAGATTGCGCATGGTCAGTTGGCCGATGCGGTCGAGGGGACCGAACGCCGCATCATCGACCTTCTCCATGCTCAACCGCTCGGGGGCATACGTGAGGTGCGGCCCGGTGGTGTCGAGAATCGAGTAGTCGTCGCCGCGGCGAAGCCGCAATGTGACCTCACCGGTGACCGCCGCGCCGACCCAACGCAACAGCGGGTCGCGCAGCATGAGGCTCTGCGGGTCGAACCATCGTCCTTCGTACAGCAGTCGTCCGAGGCGGCGGCCCATCGTGCGGTAGTTCTCGATCGTGTTCTCGTTGTGGATCGCGGTGACCAACCGTTCGTAGCCGATGTGCAGCAGTGCCAGGCCCGGGCCCTCGTAAATGCCGCGGCTCTTGGCTTCGATGATGCGATTCTCGATCTGGTCGCTCATGCCTAGCCCGTGGCGGCCACCGATCGTGTTGGCCTCTTGCACCAAATCGATCTGTGTCTCGAATTCCTTGCCGTTCAACGTGACCGGCCAACCCTCGTGGAAGCCGATCGTGATTGTCTCGGTAACGATCTCCACGTCGTCGCGATAGTGCGCCACTCCCATGATCGGCTCGACGATGTCCATCGATGTGCCGAGTTCCTCGAGCGACTTGGCCTCGTGGGTCGCGCCCCAGATGTTGGCGTCGGTCGAGTACGCCTTCTCGGTGCTGTCGCGGTACGGCAGATCGTGAGCGATCAGGAACTCGCTCATCTCCTTGCGTCCACCCAGTTCGGAGACGAAGTCGTTGTCGAGCCACGGTTTGTAGATCCGCAGGTCGGGATTGACCAGTAGGCCGTACCGATAGAAGCGCTCGATGTCGTTGCCCTTGTAAGTGCTGCCGTCTCCCCAGATGTCGACGCCGTCGTCGTGCATCGCTCGCACCAGCAGCGTGCCCGTGACGGCGCGCCCGAGTGGCGTGGTGTTGAAGTACGTGCGACCAGCGGTGCTGATGTGGAACGCGCCGCACTGCAACGCCATCAGGCCCTCGCGGACGAGTTCGGCGCGGCAGTCGATCATGCGCGCCAACTCCGCGCCGTACTGCTTGGCACGCTCGGGGACACCACTGAGATCAGGCTCGTCGACCTGTCCGAGATCGGCGGTGTATGCATAGGGCAGCGCGCCGCGGTGGCGCATCCAGGCGACGGCAGCCGACGTATCGAGGCCGCCGCTGAAGGCGATCCCGACGCGCTCGCCCTTGGGCAGTGTGGTCAGCACCTTCGACATAGACCCGAGACGCTACCTATCCGAGTGTTTCGAGCCACCCCGACT
>JAYTZE010000073.1:0-2141 GCA_043742385.1 Ilumatobacteraceae bacterium | reverse complement strand
GCGTGCGGCTTTCACCGTTGCGTTGAGTTGGGATTGCGAGCCGACGAGCCCGATCGTGCCGTCGGGTAGAGCGGTGTAGAAGAACGGCGAGACGTCGTTGAACATCGTCGAGGCAGCGGGATTGGAGAACCCGAGCCGTCCCTCTGGTGCATTCCAATACGGAACCCAACCGCTGACGAAGCGGTCCGGGTTGCAGGCGCCCAGCACGATCATCGCCGCCGCAACGAATGCGGCGCGCCAATAGCCGCTTCTGCGATGGTTGGGCACCACGCAAGGATACCGATCAACCGCGGAGGGTGTGCCGCGGCCATGCGTTCGCACACCGGACTGCGCCGGTCATCTGATTCACTGAGTGGATGATGCTGACCGAGATCGACCACATCGCCATCGCCGTTCGCGACCTCGAAGCGGCGATCGACTACTACCAGCGCGCCTTCGGTGCCGAGGTGCACCATCGCGAGATCGTCGACAGCGACGGGGTCGAGGAGGCGCTGATCAAGGTGGCCGACAGCTACATCCAACTCACCGCCGCAACCCGGCCTGACTCACCGATTGCCAGGTCGATCGAGAAGCGTGGAGAGGGCCTGCACCACGTCGGTTATCGGGTCAGCGACTGCGCCGCCGCGCTCGCGGCGATGGTTGCGGCCGGTGCGACACCGATCGACTCAGTGCCTCGGCCAGGAAGCCGCGGCACAACGGTGGCCTTCATTCATCCGAAGGGAAGCCTCGGCACATTGATCGAACTCGTGCAGGAGTAGACGTGGTGCGCTCGTTCAGCGCAGCGACAGCGCCTCGGTCGAGCCGCTGCTGACCAACCAACCTGCGTCGTGCATGCGCTGCTCGACCAGTTCCGCCACCTGGGCGCGCAGCTGATTGTTCTCTTCGAGGCATTGCTGCAACGCAGATGTGGCCTCGGCCAGATTCTGCTCGAGGCGGCCAAGGCGGGACCCGGCGTCGCCCGACACATCGCCGCCGTTGCTGCGCCGCTCGAGGCCATCGAGGCGCGTATTGACCTCGTTGCGCAGCTTTTCGAGCAGGCCGATCAGCGTGCTCTGCGAACGATCGAGATCGGCACGACCTTCAGCCTTGCCGGACTCGAAGTCCTGCTTGGCGATCGTCGCGTAGGCAGCCATCGATGTGTATTGCGCCATCACCTGCTGCTCGACCTTGACCAGACGCTTCCGAAACTCAATTGCCGTCGCCGACGTAACCTCGGCGGATTCCGCTGGCAGAAATGGCTCCAACAGTTCGTCGAGTTCTGCCCAGCTCTTGTCGTTGCGTCGCATCGTCGTCCTTCTTCACCAGAGTTCAGCTCGGGCGCCCACGCGGGCGCACATAGGACGTATCGGCTTTGCGCCTTGATTCTTGAACGCGAAGGTCTTGAGAAACGATTGAGGAATTTTCTCTCAAGCAACGGACCGATCGATCCGATTATTGATTTGCGCTAGCGGGAACCCAATGGCGTTCACAACGTGGATTCGACACCTAAAGCGGGAGGAACGCTCATCATGGAAAACCACATCGCAGTAGAAGAGAACAAGCAGGACAAGGGATTCACCCTTGTTGAATTGCTCATCGTCATCGTCATTCTCGGCATCTTGGCCACGGTCACGGTGTTCGCCGTGCGAGGCATCACCGACCAGGGCAAGGCCAGCACATGCAAGGCTGACTCGAAGACCCTGCAGACGGCCTACGAGGCGTACGTCGCCCAGTACGGCGGGGTCGCCATCCCGATTGCCCCAGCAGCGGTCCCGGCCGGTGCACCTGCCACTTACACGGCCAACGGCGCCGATGCAGAAGGCACCCTTGTCAACGCCGGCTTCATTCGTGCGGTGTCGTCCAACTGGGATGTGACCCCTGGTGGCGTCCTCTCGATCCAGCTCGTCGGTGGCGTGAGCGCCAACGGCTGCACGGCAGCGATGATCTGATCCGACCCTCGGATCGATTCGATAGAGGCCGGGCCTTCGGGCCCGGCTTCTGCCGTTTTCCGCCACGATCGCTCAGCGACGGAAGCGGTGCAGCTTGTCTCCCAACGCATCCCGCAGCTCGAGGTCGGTCACACCGAGGCCCTCTGCCGGCGCAAGGCAGAGCACCCCGATCTTGCCCTCGTGCATGTTGTGATGGACCTGGTGAGCCGCCTC
>JAYTZE010000072.1:0-2142 GCA_043742385.1 Ilumatobacteraceae bacterium | reverse complement strand
CGGCGCCGTAGCCGAGCGTGCCGGCGGGAGTGGCCGCGTGAACGATGCGCTGCATCTGCGAGAGCAGATCGTCCACGGCTGCGGACGTCATCCATCGGCCGGGCCGCTCGATGATGCGGACGCGCGCGCCACTGCGTGCCGAGACGGACTCGTTGAGATAGCGGCGGTTGAGGGTGGCGGGCGAGAGCATGAGGCAGAAGCTCTCGCGACGCGGAACGATGCGCAATCGCGAGGGGAACCGGTGGGTTGGCCCCCTCGCGACTCACTGTATGCGCCACCATTCACTCCATCAGCCTGCGCTGGCGGGAACACCGATGCGCCGACGGACCGCCGCGTCGCGGCCCATCGACGCATCGCTGCCCCGCTCTACGCGATGCTGCCTGGTGCTATTTCCCCTCTCTCGGCAGCGTCTTCGTCGGCTCCCACTGTGTGAGCTCCGCGCTCGACCCCTGGATGCCGAGCTGTCCGTATCGGTTGCCACCCCAGCAATAGATGATGTTGTCCGTGCCGATCGCGCAGGTATGCTCGCCACCCGCGGCAATGGCGCGATACGTCAGGCCACCGGCGACCGGTGTCGGGGTCGACACGTTTGCAACGCCGCCGTTACCGAGCTTGCCGGAGCTGCCGCTGCCCCAGCAGAACGCGTCGCCCGGGCCGCTGAGCGCGCACGTGTGGCTACTGCCGGTCGTCACGCCATACAGCGGCATGCCTCCGCCTACCGTCTGCGGTGTTCCCGTGGAATTGTACGCTCCCGACTGCCCGTTGCCGAGCTGTCCGAACTGGTTCAGGCCCGCGCACTCGACGGTACCGGTCTGCTGTTCCACGCAGGTGAAGCTGGCTTCCGTCGTCACGCGAATGGCTCGATCGGAGAAGTCGCTGGTGTTTGCGAACTCCACGTCTCCACCCTGGATGGCCATGCCGAGCTGGCCGAACCGGTTGAGGCCCCAGCAATGCACCTGCACGATCGAACCAGCCGGCCAGAGCGTGCACGCGTGATCCGCACCGACGGTGACCGTGTTGTAGGCATTGAACTTCGAGACCAGCTGCGGCGTCGGCGCACGATTCATCAGGGACCCCCAGCAGTGCATGCCGCTGGACGTCGTTCCGCACGTCGAGTTCGAGCCCGCACTGATGGACGAGAATTCCAGTCCGCCGAACACGGGAAGGACTTCGGAGCCTACACTCGTGTAATACGGGCCCGTGCCGGCCTGACCCTCGTCGCCATCTCCCCAGCAGTAGGCATCGGTCTTCAGGCCCAGAGCACAGGTGTGGTTGGAGCCGGCATCGATCGTCCGCGCCAGAAAGTCGGCGTACTGGGCGGTCACCTTTCTCGGGGAGTCCACGCAGTTGATGCTACCCACGCACCTCTGCGAGACACTACTACCGGCCTGCCCGTGGTCGTTCCGTCCCCAGCAGTAGACCGTGTTGTTCATCTTGCGAGCGCAGGTGTGGCTGGCACCCGCCGTGATGTCCACGAAGTCGTCGGGCCCCAGGTTGATCGGCAAGCGAATCTCCTGGTAGGGATCCTTCGGGTTCACCTCCGTAAACTCCTTGTTCGACTGCGGGGCAATGGGCATGGGCCGCTCGGTACACGCACTTGCGGCGAACATGAGCAGGACTCCAGTGGTCACATGGGCGAGCAGACGCATCGTTCATCTCCGGTATGTGGATGTCGGTCAACAAGTGATGCTGCGTCGATCGCCCATCGTGTTCGATCGCGCCTCCCTTCCGCATCGGTCCGGCGGTCCCGCCTCATTCCCTCAGCGAGCACCGATGCGTGGACAGACCGCCGCGTCGCGGCCCATCCACGCATCGCTGCCCCGCTCCGCTGATTTACGGATCCAGCGCCTGCACCGGGTTGCTCACGTAGCCGCCAGGGTACTGCGTGCCGAGCTGCCCGTTGTTGTTCTGGCCCCAGCAGTAGATGTGGTTGTCCGTACCGATGGCGCAGGTGTGCTGGCCCCCCGCGGCCACAGCGCGATAGGTGCGACCGCCGGTGACGAGTTGCGGCGACGTCGCCACCGCGTACGCGTTGTTTCCCACCTGGCCGTTGTAGCCATTGCCCCAGCAGTACGCTGCGCCGGCACCGCTCAACGCGCAGGCGTGCACTCGGCCCGTGGATACGCCGTACAGCGACGTCCC
>JAYTZE010000071.1:0-4367 GCA_043742385.1 Ilumatobacteraceae bacterium | reverse complement strand
CGTTGTACGTTGGACCGTTCCAATCGGGTAGCGGGTCGAGTGGGCTGCTTCCCACCCGAGCTTGCGCCCAGTCAACGAAGTACTGGAAGGCCTTTCGGACCTCGGGCTGCTGGAAATCGACCTCTGTGAGATCATCGCTCCACAGTTGGCTCCCCTGTTGCGCTGCCAGTTGGGCGATTTTGCCCTGCTCCACGAACCCCCATGAAAGGTCGAGGCCGTACTGGGTGATGGTGTCCCCATCACGTTTTGTCAGGCGCTTGCCGATCTCGAGCAACTCGTCGTAGCTCAGCGCCGTGTCGGCCGAAGGAATGGGCTCATTGATCTCGTCGAAGTGCTCGGTGTTCATCCACAGCATGCCGTCCTGCGAGTAGTCAATCGGAAACCCGTAGATCGGTCCGGCATCAGACTTGGTGCCATCGAATCGATACACGCCGGTGATGGCTGCGAAATCGTCCGGCTTCATCAACGTCGATTTCGCAAAGTAGGGATCCAGGTTCTCGACGAGGCCTCGCGCGACGAGGTTAGGCATCTCGCTGGCGCCCTGCGTTCGAGCGAGGTCGGGCGGGGCACCGGCGGCCACCGCCGCGTTGTACTTCAAGAGATCGAACAGCTCGATGGTGAGCTTGACGTTGTTCTCACCTTCGAATTGTGCGATCTCCTCTGCGGTCAGGTTTGTCGTCGCTTCGTCGAACATGATCCACAGATTCGTGGCGCCCGAGCTGCTTGTCTGCGCAGTAGTGCCCGTCGCGCCGGTTGCTCCGGAGGAACCGATCGGCGTCGACGAGTTCGATGAGCCCGTCGAGTCGCTGCCGCACGACGAGAGCCAGCTCCCGGCCGCGAGGCCTGCGCCTATCCCGGCTGCGCCCTTCAAGAATCGCCGCCGCCCTAGCGGCATTGGATACTCGTTCATGCTTCCCCCTTAATTAGCGCCCGGCGCCTCAGTGGACCAACAGTAGACCACTATCGCACAGGTAACAAACCGTAGCTGGACCACTTGGTCCAATTGCCCAATTCTGTGATCCAGGCACAGAATTTGGCTACCAAATGCGTACCCTATCGCGTATGCAAGAGATCGGCCGCCGCGAGCTTGACTACCCGCGCGGCGTTCACCTGCCTGCACTGCCGCCTTTGCACGAGCGCGTCCGGACATCGCTCGCAGCCGCCATTTCGTCGGGTTCGTACCGCCCCGGCTCGAAACTGCCGTCCGAACGCGCACTCAGCGAAAGCCTGCGCGTCAGCAGGCTCACGGTCCGTAAGGCCATGAACTCTCTCGTCGAGGACGGCATGGTCACTCACCGGGATGGGCGTGGTTGGTTCGTTACGAGCAGCGCCATCAGCGAACGGGCCAATGAGCTGCTGGGCTTTACTGCCATGGCCGAACGTCGAGGTTTCACCCCGACGAGCTTGGTCATTTCGTCCAACAGACGACCCGCAGAAGTCGGCGAAGCGGAGGCGTTGAAGATCGCTCCGGGATCGCCGGTGCTCGAGGTCGAGAGACTACGTCTGCTCGATGGTGTGCCGACCGCCGTGCATCGTGTGCGAGTTCCGCTGCACCGGTTGCCATTCTTGGACGACATCGATCTCGGGGAGACATCACTTCATGCCGCGTTCGAGCAACGGGGTGTTGTCCCGACCGAGGCAAGCTACGAGGTCCAGGTCGTCGTCGCCGATGAGCACCTGGCTTCGCTCCTCGAGGTACGCACCGGTACCGGTCTGTTACTGATGTCGGGGGCAACAGTCGACCAGCACCGAGAGGTCATCGAGCTCGGTTGGGTTGCGTATCACCCAGACCGCTATCGGCTGCAAACAACGTTTCGTCGCTGACCCGCTCGTGAAGGTGTTGGGCAACCGTGGATGACCTTTGCTGCCTATCCTGTCCGTGCGTCATACCCACGATCGTCACGGCAGTCGCAGGCCCGTCGATGTGTCGAACACGTGGTACTCGCCGTCGGCGACTGACACATTCACAACGTCGTCGCGCTGAACGTCGGTCAGGCCCGGGATGCGCACCACCACTGGCGGGCCGTGTTCACCCAGGACTCCGTGCAAGAATGCCTCGTTGCCGAGTTCCTCGATCGAGTGCACCCGAACGTTGACGCCACCAGGTCGGTCGAGCACCCACTGATCCGGGCGGACGCCGATGGTGACGGCGGAGCCTGTCGCAGCCGACCGCTCGCTCGGCGTCACCGGCGCCAACAGACCACCGATCCGAACGCCGTCGTTGTCGAGGTGACCCTGCAGAAGGTTCATCGCCGGCGACCCGACAAATCCGGCGACAAAAACGTTGGCCGGCGTGGAGTACAACGCGCGCGGCGTTGCACACTGCTGCAGGCGGCCCTCGTGCAGGACTGCTACACGGTCGCCCATGGTCATGGCCTCGACTTGATCGTGGGTGACGTACAACGTGGTCACCCCGAGTCGGCGCTGGAGCGCTGCGATGTGGGCGCGTGTCTGGACGCGTAGTTTGGCGTCGAGGTTGGACAGCGGCTCGTCCATCAAAAAGACGCTTGGCTGCCTGACGATCGCTCTCCCCATTGCTACTCGCTGGCGCTGACCGCCGGACAGCTTGGCGGGTTTCCGGTCCAGGTAGGGCACGAGGTCTAGTAGCTCGGCTGCGGACTGTATCCGTTCGCGACGTTCGGCCTTGGCTACGCCTTTCACCTTGAGGTGGAAGCCGATGTTCTCCGCCACTGTCATATGGGGGTAGAGCGCGTAGCTCTGGAAAACCATCGCTATGTCGCGCTTGCGCGGGTCCTGGTTGGTGATGTCGGTGTCGTTGAGTCGGATCGTTCCCGAGTCGACGGGTTCGAGACCGGCCAGCATTCGCAGCGTGGTGGATTTGCCGCAGCCCGAAGGGCCGACGAGCACCATGAATTCGCCGTCCCGGACGTCTAGGTCAAGCCCGTCGACGGCAGCGACTGTCGCCTCGGGGTACCGCCTCGTAATGTTGTCGAACCGAACTAGGGCCATGTCGGCTCCTCGTCATTATTGCCGGCGGGCGTAGTGCCTGACTTGCAGGTCGCGGTCGGCAGGTAGCGAGCGAGGAAGTCCAGCGAGATCCGCGCCCTACGGACACGTTCGCGCGCGAGTAATGCTGTGGACTCCAGATTGTGGCGACCGACGGGGTAAATTGGTGGCGCGTTGCGTACGGCGAACTTGAGGTAGATAGGTGCCGCGACCCGCACGAGTTCGGGCACTTCGTGGTATCGCATGACGCCACCGAGGTCATCCGGTGACTCGATGTACTGGTCCAGGGGCACCCGCACGTTCCGGCGGATGTCGGCGATCATTGCCAGGGTCAGATCGACCGGAAGGTTGATGGTGTCGGCCCCCAGATCGATGAGCACCCGCGCTGTGGCGGGGTTGGCCACCGGCAGCGTAACCGACGTCTTCAGGACGAGGTCCGCTGGGAGGTGCCCCTGTTTCCGGAGTGCCCCCAGAATCATCAGGTGTCCGAGATCGGCGACAAGGACGCTCCTGATGCCCAGCGCCACGGCCCGCATGACGTCCTCGGTTCCGTGCGCGAGCTGATCGATACCACGAAGGGTGGACGCCACCGCGCGACCGTTGAGCGAAACTGCCTGAATACTGCCTTCCCATCCAGCCCGCGGTCCGACGAACAGGTTCACCTCGATGTCGCGGTCGCGCCCGACCGCGACCATCTCTGCGATCTCGCCGTCGGTGAGCATGTGGATGCCGCTGCCCTGCGAAATCCGATGAATGGGTACGTCGAGCCGTTCGGCCTCGTCGACCACCGCTTCGAGGATCGACGGGCCTTCGACTGACGAGATCTCGATGCGATACTGAGTGCCGTCCGCGAATCGCGAGGTCGACGAGGGCAGTGCCGATTTCCCCCCTTTCACCCCCAGGCTGTCCAAGAGATCATGGGCGAGCATGAGTCGCTTCCCTTCTGGGTTGGTGGGCGTCGAGGAGCGGCGCTGATGGCTGGAAGCGGCCCGTCCGGCCGGCACCCGAAGCGTCATCCAAACCATGATCCGAGGTTGTCGACGCTCCGTTGAAACTGTTGCTCATGCCGACAATCTGCGAAAACGCACATACTACTGCATTGTTGCACGGTGGTCCACAAATGGTCAACAAGTGGTCGGGGGATCGCCCCACGGGTCAGTGACGGCGGCCCCGGTCATGCAGGCGGTGGAGTTGACCGCCGTCGGCTTCGACTCGCACGTCAGGGGCGGGAAATGAACTCGCCACCGACTGGCGACGCCCCTCGATCAGCGAGGTGTGAGCGGCGGCAACGATCTCGACGACGTGGCGCGCATGTTCGACTGTCATCACCGGCGGACGACCGGATCGCACGCAATCAATCAAATGGCTCAAGCCCGCCGTCCACGGCCAATGCGGATCTC
>JAYTZE010000070.1:0-2145 GCA_043742385.1 Ilumatobacteraceae bacterium | reverse complement strand
TTCCTGTTCGACCATGGCTCTCGGGCGCAGAACGAATACGACCTGCGCTCGGCATCTTGGGAAGTCAGCCCGCGCATAGCGCTCGCTGCGATCAACCTGATGCGCAAGTCGGACGAGTCTTTGGCACCGGCCGCCCGGCACACAGCATCGGTGAATGAGCGCGATCGCATACTCGTCGAGGTGCGCCAGAAGATCGCCGGAGATGCCGAGACCGCCAGCCTATTCGAAGCCGGGCTCCAGTCCGCTCGCGTCTTCCTTGCCGGCCGCGAGCGCGCCAAGACCAATGTCGTACGTGTGATCAACGAGATGCGCGTGGCGTTGCGGGAGTTCGGGAAGCGACTCGTCGCACTCGGTGTGACCGACGAAATCGAACAGGTCTTCATGCTGACCGACGCCGAACTCGACCAGATCCGCTTCGAACCAGAGGCGTTCAAGCCGGTCATCACCCAGCGGTGGGCGCAGTATCAGACGTTGTTCGACTACGAGCCACTCTTCGTCGTCAACGGTCGTGTTCCCCTACTCGGCGAGATGACCCGCCGCAGCGACAAGCAAACGACCAAGGCCGAATCTGGCGCGGTGCTGCACGGCGCGGCCGGTTCGGGTGGCGTCGCCACCGGGCGGGCCCGCGTGGTGCTCGATGCCGCCGACCCGGAAGGGCTCGAGCCCGGCGACGTACTGATCGCTCCGCAAACCGATCCGTCATGGGTGCCGCTCTTCGTGTCCGCCGCTGCCGTCGTGGTCAACGTCGGAGCAATGGGCAGCCACGCGATGATCGTGTCGCGCGAGCTGGGCATCCCATGCGTGGCTTCCGTCGCCGACGCCACCGGCATCATCCCCGACGGCGTCATCGTCACCGTCGACGGCAACGCGGGAACGGTCACCATCCACTGACGATCAGGCCGCCAAAGCTCATGCGTCAGCCCGGGTCACCTCGATCATCGCCGCAGCGGTACTCGTCAAGCGTGCCGACCCACCGTTGATGGTGCGGCCGGCGTCAACGACAAGGGTGTGGCCGTTGACGAACTTGGACTCGTCGCTGGCCAGGTACAGGGCCGCGTTGGCGATGTCGCCGACATCGCCAGCAATGCCATATCGGCGGCGTTGATCCGCGGCGACGGCCTCGATGTCGGCTGGCGTGCCACCAATCGCAACAGCCGTGAGGGGCGTTGGGATCGTGCCGGGAGCGATTGCGTTCGCCCGCACGCCGTGTTGGACGAGTTCGCTGGCGATCGACTTGGTCAGCCCGATCACGGCGCTCTTTGCGGCCGAGTAGGCGTGCGGCCCGAGCCCGCCCATCACCCCAGCAACGCTCGTCGTCGAAATGATCGAGCCGCTCCCCTGCGGCACCATCACGTTGGCGGCGTGCTTGCACCCGTAGAACACCGAGTTGAGCAACACGTCGATGGTCTTCATCCACGCGGCCGGATCGATCTCACTGATCGGACCGACGGCACCGATGATCCCGGCGTTGTTGAACATCACATCGAGTCGACCCCAGGTATCTACCGCCAACTGGATCGCGGCCGCCACCTGAGCCTGATCGGTCACGTCACACGTGATCGCTAGAGCCGAGTCCCCCATCTCGCCGGCGACGACGCGTGCCAGATCCCCTTGGAGGTCGGCAACCACGACACGGGCCCCATGTTCAACGAAGGCTCGAGCGGTCGCTGCCCCAATGCCACTCGCCGCTCCGGTGATGACGGCGACTTTGCCGTTCAAACGATCACCCATAGTGCGCTCCCTCTCTGCCATGTGCCACAAGCCTCGCGCGCGCCGGCACAATCCGGGTCGTTGTTGTGGGCGGGTGAAGCGAACACCAGTCGCGGTGCTAATGGGGAGCTTCCTCAGCCTTCGAGCGCCGTTGATTTCGACGGCTCCTCAGGAGATCTACGAGGACGTAGAGACCGAGTAGTCCAACGAAGGCGAAGAACGTCCACATGGGCACCTCGATCCCGCGTCCACCTGCGAGGAGGGCGACGAGCACCCGTGCACATTTCCTGCTCCAACGCGAGAACCCAAGGCCTCCGATCACCGGAATATCTACAGTTCGGCGCTCTCTGATTTACGATCGCAGATCGGGAACTCGCGAAGTCGAGCAGAACGGGCACCGACTCTCGGGGCGTTAGCTCAGGCGGTGGTCAATCT
>JAYTZE010000069.1:0-2146 GCA_043742385.1 Ilumatobacteraceae bacterium | reverse complement strand
TCGCCGTCGGCGGTCATGACCGTTGTCGATCCATCGGCGTTGGTTCGCTCGAAGTGATCGATGCTGTTGCCGTCTCTGCTCATGATGGGGATCGCCGGCCCAGCCCCATCGGTCGTCTCGTGGGTACTCTCCGCCTTGCTGCCTCCGGTTCCGGTCGAACTCGAGTTGCCCCCGGGTGGTGGGCTCGCAGGGGGGTTCGGGTTGAGCGGACCGCTCGAACCGGGAGCGAAGAGCCACCTCCATCTCCGCGCGAACCCATCGAACCAACGGCACGAGAATGATGCGCAACATCGCTGCCCCTGGCAAACCGTTCGATGTCGGCCTCGGCTGATTTCGGAAGCCGGCTGCTCGCAACACCACAGCCGTCGAACAGGTTGGACACCGTCCTGGAGCCGGCTCAAGGCCTCGAGGTAGGCCGGCGGCAGCAAGTCAGCGCGTGTCGACAACAGCTGGCCGAGCGTGACGAATGTCGGGCCCATCGACTCGAGGCCGTCGGCCAGTTGGCGGCCGTCGTCGGCCGTTGCCGTCCCGTCGCGAGCCGGATCCGCGGGATCGAAGTCCTTCAGCTCATCCGCACGCCATTGCTTGACCAGCAGTGTGGCGATGTTCTTGTAGCGAGGAAGGTGATGTACTTTCAGCGATAGAGCCATTCATCAGCGGGTACCCGCTCCCCGCAACCTCCAACCGTCGCCAGAACGCTTAGTATCTGGCTGTCTGACGGTTCGTGCTCGGCGAGTAGGCTCCAGCGAAAAATGAGATCGAACCAGCGTTTCCCAGATCCGCTCGGCGGGAACCGCCGACGGATGCGCTCGCCGTTGGAACGCGAAGAATCCATTCTCGACGAGTTGTTCAGTGTCGAACGACTCGAGCAGCACGCACGCACGCTTGCTGCCGCGCAGAAGGTCACGGACGCGCCGAATCGCGGAAACGCCGTGCAGCGTCGCGTCGCCGATAACGGGCGGGTTCTCGTGGAGTCATATCGCGTGCTCGCCCAAGCGATCAAGGACGAACGATCGATCACCCCAGCGGCTGAATGGCTCGTCGACAACTTCCCGATTGTCGACGAGCAGCTTCGCGAGATCCGCGATGACCTCCCGGCGAACTACTACCGCGAGCTCCCGAAATTGGCTGGCGGTCATCTCGCCGGCTATCCACGGGTCTTGGGTCTGGCGTGGGCATATATCGCCCACACCGATAGCCGATTCGACCCTGACAGCCTGCGACGCATGGTGCGGGCGTACCAGGAGGTGGAGACACTGACGATCGGCGAGTTGTGGGCGATAGCGATCACCCTGCGCATCCTTCTCGTCGAAAACCTCCGCCGCCTCTCTGAAGAGATCGTTCGCAGCCGTACTGCACGGCAGACGGCTGACGACATCGCCGACAAGTTGCTCGGCCTGAGCCAGGACGCCCCGGAGGACGCCGCCGCAGCGCTGCGTCGCCTCGCACGCACGACGCTGCCGACGGCTGCACGAGTCCAGCTCTTCCAGCGCCTACGCGATCAGGACCCTGCCGCCAATCCAGCTGTGCACGGGTTGGAGGAGCGGCTCGCGGTGCAGGGCACGAGCGCGGAGGAATTGGTCCGTCTGGAGCATCAGCGACAAGCAACGATGAACGTGACGGTCCGAAACGTGATCACGAGCATGCGGCTCATTTCATGGTTCGACTGGGCCGAGTTCGTCGAGAGCGTGTGCAAGGTCGACGAAGTTCTTCGAACCCGAAGCGAGTTCGGCAAGATGGATTTCGCGACGAGGGACAGTTATCGCAAGGCCGTCGAAGAACTCTCCCGCGGGTCAGGCATGACAGAGGTCGAGATCGCCCACAAGGCGGTGGAGATGGCCGAGGCCGCAACTTCCGACGAAGATGCCAGTCACGCGCCCTCATCGCGGCGCCGTGATCCTGGCTACTACCTGATCTCCGACGGACGCTCGGCGCTCGAGCGCGACGTGCACGATCGGGCGCCGCTGGCGACTCGGCTCCGGCGCGCATACGTGAGGTATCCAGCGACCGGCTACATCCTGACTGTCGCCGTTCTCGCTGCGTTTGCTGTAGCGGTTCCGTTCTGGATGTCCCGTCGTCAAGGTGTCACCGGCATCGACATCGCGATCGTCTCGATGTTCGCGATCCTTCCGGCATCAGACCTCGC
>JAYTZE010000068.1:0-19033 GCA_043742385.1 Ilumatobacteraceae bacterium | reverse complement strand
GGTCGAAAAGGTCCTCGAACGCACAGGCCGGCTGGCCGATGGTTGGATGCCGCAGTTCCCGCCGGGCGACATGCTGGCCGACGCGCTCGATCGCCTTCGTGGCTATGCCAGCGCGGCCGGCCGCGACCCCAGCGCGTTGGGAATCGAGTGCGGAATGCGGATCAAGGCCGGCGATGATCCGCAAACATGGATCGACACGGCTACTGCGTTTCGAGCACTCGGCGCGACCCATCTTCGAGTGTCGACGGCAGGTGGCGGCTATACGACGCCTGCCCAGCACCTCGACGCCTGGATTCGCTGGCACGACACCGTCGCTCCCGTCACGCGGGACTGAATCCACAACTTGACCACACCATGAAGGGAATCCTTGACCGATGACCACCATGACCGTCGCCGACCAGGTCGAGCGGGTGTTGAAGCCCATCCAGCAATTCGTGCGCGGTTGGATGACAGGCGCGCCGACCGAGCGGCTTGCTGCCCAACTCGGCCTGCCTTCGGGCGGCGACCTGTGGATCGTCGGGCGCGCCGGCGTGCTGGGCGACGGCGATGCCGACGTCGCCGCGTCGGGCCTTGCCTTTCTGGCACCCGATCGGGTCCGCGCCGCCTGGGAATCCCTTCCACACGGACTCACCCACCGGCAAGTGGCCGAGGCATACGCCAATCTGTGCGGCGAATGGGGTACGGCCGAACTTTCCAAATTCGACCCAGCGCGTATGGCCAGACTCGACGAACTGGGTCGAAGAATCGCTGGTGCCGCAGACGTATCGATTGGAGCGGTCTTTGCTGGCTGGAGGGCGCAACCTCAGCCCGCCGACGTCGGCGCTCGCGTGGCATTGACCATCCATGTGCTGCGCGAACTGCGTGGCGGCGCCCACATCATCGCTGTCAACGCCTGTGGAATCACCCCGCTCGACGCTGTCATCGCTTCGCCCGCTCCCCCGCCACGCAGCGGCGCGGTCTGGGCCGAACACCTCGGCTGGACGGGCCCGTTCGCCGACCCGGCCGCAGCTCGTGAGGCGCGGGCCGAAGCGGAACGGCTGACATCGAGGATTCTGCTGCCGATCTACGGTTCGATCGGCGATGCAGCGCTCGACGAGTTCGCAGAGCTCGTCGAGACCACCCGCAACGCCATCGACATGTAAACGCTGCTCAGGTCGACGGACGCGCCAGACAGTTGCGGCCCTCGAGCAGTGACAGCACCATGAGGAGTTCTGCCGGTTGCCCGGCCTGGTTCAGCAACGTCAGCGAGCCGCCGTGGGCCTGCAGCGCTCGACGAGCGGCGACCAGCCCGCCGTAGCCGCAACAATCCATGAAGGTGATCTCTGACATCTCAACCACCACTTCCTTGCGACCACCGAGGCACGCCCTGCGCACCCTGTTCCGTGTGGCCACGTCGAGTTCTCCGCCGATCCGCACCACACGATGACCATTCCGTCGCGACACGCTGACAGAAAAGAGCGGATTGGCCTCGACAGTCAGTGACGTCGTTGCGGGCCTTGCACGCATATCCCGTGTGCGCACGATGGTTCTCCTCGGTGGCGAGGGCGCAACCAAGGACTGGAGCCACGCGGCTGGAGCGGAATTCGCTCGTTTCGGCACCGTACACCCACACTTGCAGCCGCACAACAGCTGGGAGAAAATGGGTCGTTCGACCTACAGCTGTCGGGGTGGTGGTGGCGGACGATGACGATCGCTCGATGAGCGACGTTCGCTGAACAGCTCGATGCCAAGTGTGCCGGCGACGAGTTCCTCGGCAACTTCGGTGAGGCCACGATTGTTGTTGCGAGCGAACCTGCGCAGCCGAGTGAACGCGTCGTGCATGTCGACCTTGCCCCGCTCGGCAATCATGCCCTTGGCCTGCTCGATGACGATGCGACTGTTGAGCGCGTGTTGCAAATGACCCTCGCGGATGGCTGCCTCACGAGTGGCCATGTCCTGAACGATGGCAATGCTGGCCACATCGGCAAGGGCCTGGGCCAGCGCGACCTCACCTTCGGAGAGTCCGACTGGTTCGGAGATGAAGAGGTTGAGACAACCGAGGATCAGGTCTCTCAGCCGTAGAGGAACAGCGCACACCGCGTGGAATCCCTCCCGAACACTCTCGGTTGCGAACAACGGCCACCGAGACGACGCGTCGAGCGTGTCGCTGAGCACCACGGTTCCGGTGCGGTAGCAGTCCAAACACGGGCCTTCATCGTTCTGAATCTGGAACAGCTCGAGCAGTCCAACCTGCTCGGTCGAGGCACCGATCACCCTGAGTTGTCCCTCGGCATCCGCCAGCAGGATTCCCGCTGCAGATGCTTCCAGCAACTCGACGCTCCGGGTTGTCAACTGGGTCAGCACTTCGATCACATCGAAGTCGTCGACGAGGGTGTCGACGATTTCGACGAAGGTTGCGGCGGTGAGCGCCTGTCGCTGCAGCGCCCTCTGTTCCTCATTCCGTGACACAGGTATCACACCCTTTCTCCTGGTTGTTGTCTGTCATCTGCCAGACGCAGTCGGCGCCCGACAATGTCCGCTGCCACCTCACCGACTGGCTGACCATTCGCAAATGCGTGGGCACGAATCCGCACGAGTGCCTCCGCGACGGGAATACAGAGCTGGATCGACACCATGCCCGACGCTTGGTGAATCTCTGCTCGATATGCAACCGCATCCTCAAGACCCTCGGCCAGGGTGCCCTCCGGCGCGGCGTCCTGCAGGCTGAGCACCGTCTCGGTGAGAATCTTGGCGATCGCGATGCTGTCGTCGTGCTGCGACGCAGTGAGACTGCCTTCGCGCTCCTGATACAACGTCATGACGCCAATCTTCGCGCCGTTTGCGGCCAATGGATAGGCAAAAACCGCGCCGATCCCTGTGTCGCGGGCCATATCGACAAACGCAGGCCAGCGGGCGACGTCTTCCAGGTCGAGCCGTGGCGCGTGCACAGGCCGACCAGACTGAAACGCGTCTTGACACGGACCAACACCCATCGTGAACTGCAGATCCTCGAGCGCAGCCATTCGCTGACTCGACACGCACAGCAGTCCTGATTGCCCTGCACTCACCACGGTGATCCCAGCACCCGAAACGCGCAACACCTCGACGCAGGCGGTGCACAGTCCCGCGGCAGGTGAATTTGTCACGGCCCTCGCGAATGCCACCGCGATTCGGACCGACTGCTCGGCGTTCAAGCCGCGCGACCCAACGCAATGCTTTGCTGTGTCACGTTGACCATGCTTCCCACTTCCGTCACAGAGCGGCCGGCATGGTCTGGGCCGAATCGTGCGCTGCGAAAACGTAACGAAACCCTAACAGGCGCATCGTCAATTGAATCAGAAGAGGCGGCAAATCCGTGCGCAACGACAACGCTGCATGCCCTGTATTGTGAACTTTGCCGCTCGAATCCGCGCGGCGTGCCCGCTCCAAACCTCGGCAGGCGGTTTCGGCCGATGTCGAAGGAGTGAGGTCATGCAGACGATTGCTGTGCCCGCTGAACGTTTGAACGACAATCAACAGTCACTGACAGACGCCGTGCGGCCGTCTGCGAGAGAGCTCGTCGTGGCTCGCCGACAACTCCACCTCAAGGCGATCGTGATCGCGCTACTTGCCACTGGAAGCTACTGGTCGCTGGTCATGATGCCGTCGTCGATCCTGTTGAAGCTGGCCTCGGCGATCGTGATGACTGTCGCCCTGACCGCTGCGGCAACATGCGTGTTTCACGACGCAAACCACGCCTCGTTCAGCAACTCGCGCGTCGTCAACCGCCTGGCCGGCTACACCGGTGATCTTCTGGGCGCGAGTTCGTGGATCTGGCGGTTCAAGCACAACAATCTCCATCACGGCAACACCAACATGGTGGGGATCGATGCCGACATCAACCAGTCGCCGTTCGCACGGCTCGCACCCCAACAACCGTGGCGGCCGTGGCATCGCTACCAGCATCTGTACATGTGGGTGCTGTACGGCTTCTTGACGTTGCAGTGGTTCTTGATCTCCGACTTCGTCGACTTGAAACAGCACGGCATAGGAGGCAACAAGTTTGCGCGTCAGCCTCGCCTGCGAGACGTGGCAATGCTGGCCCTCGGCAAGATGCTGCACGCGGGATGGGCCATCGCGCTACCGCTCGTGTACCACCGTTGGTGGGTCGTTCTCATCTTCTATCTCACCATTTCGTGGAGCGTCGGGGTGCTGCTGGCGACAATGTTCCAGCTCGCCCACTGCGCGGCGCCTGCCGAGTTCCCCGCAGCCGACGCGCCGCGCCGCGGCACCGATTTCTTCGCTCACCAGCTTCGTACCACCGTTGATGTGCACTGTCGAACACGGCTCGGCAGCCGAACCCTGCACTGGATTATGGGTGGCCTCGACTTCCAGGTCGAGCACCATCTCGCACCCCGCCTGCCACATACCGTCTACCCGCTGGTAGCCGAACGATTGCGCCGCGTCTGCACGCAATGCGATCTCAGGGTCCACAGCCATCCCACCCCGTGGCAGGCCGTCAGGTCTCACGGGCGGTGGCTGAAGGCCATGGGTGCCCGCCCCTGACCTTCATCGGCGCCTTCGCAAACGTGCCCGGCCCGGGGACGGATCGGGCCGGGCACGTTCGGATCGCTGAATGGGGGCTCAGCGCTCGCTGGGGGGTCCATTAGCGAGATCTCGTTCAGTTTGAGGCCATGGCGACAGTCCCGGCTACATGCCAGGACCGTCGCCTTGACCCGGTGCCTGTCGCCGTTGGGGACGGGTAACGACGAGACAGGATCTTGCGGGCGCAGTGAGCGACGAGCGGTTGTCGGTCGAACCGTTCGTCGCTCACTGCGCCCCCTTGTGGAAATCGGTATGTGCCGGATCTAATACCGCTTTCGCCGCTTGCCTAAACATCGCCTCGGGAAAACCTCGGTATCGTGCTGTCTGACGGGCCATCATCGGCGTTCTCGGCTCCTGCACGTAGCGTGTGCTCCCAGAACACCCCCGATCAACCCACAATTCAGCCATCAGGAGGGACACATGACTGAGATGGGAAACCACGATTCGCTCACTGTCGACAGTGATCCGGCCGGCGTGATCGTCGTCCACGGCGATATCGACGTTGCCGGACGCCCAATTCTCGAAGCTGCCCTACTCGAACGCGAAGGCGACGGCGCAGTCATCATCGACCTCGGCGATGTCTACTTCATCGACTCCTCCGGCCTGCGCAGCCTGCTCGGCGCGAGCCGTCGAGCGAAAACTCGTGACGCGACAGTCGTTCTTCGATCTGTTCGGCCGGAAGTACTTCGACTCCTCGAGATCACGGGCACGACCGAGCATTTCACCATCGAGCCCAGTCGTGGTTGAACCCACAGCGGTCGGTCCAGTCTTCCTGCGCTTGCCACCGGATCCGACGCTGTCTCGCGTGCTGCGCTTGGCAGCGAGCGGAATCGCCGGGATGGCCGGCTTCACCGTTGACGAAATCGAAGACATCAGGATCGCCGTCAGCGAGGTGTTGCTCGCCCTCATCGAGCATGGCGGCGGACAGTCGATCGAAATAGAGTTCGCAGTCAAGGCGCAAGAATTCACGGTGCGTGGGCAGACCGTCATCGACAACTTCGACGTAGAACACCCCGACCTGATCCTGTGCCGAACTGTGCTCGCCGGCGTGTGCACCGAGCACGGCATCGAACTGGTCGCCGATCGTGCTCAGATCTGGGCAGCAGTGACTCACGCCTCGATCCCGTGAACTCGATGCCCAGCTATTCGGAAAGTGACGAAGGATGGCTGCGGGAATCGTTCGAGCGCTACATGACGAGCCGCGACATCGACCTGCGCGATGCGATTGCCGAGCGCACTTCATGGCTTGCGACACGCGGCGCCCGCCGCTTTGCCGACCGCGGCGAGCCATTCGATGATCTCGTGCAAGTCGCGCGCATCGGCCTCCTCAACGCCATCGACCGGTTTGACGCGACCCACGGGGTGCCGTTCGGCGCGTACGCGACGCCGACAATCATGGGCGAACTTCGCCGCTACTTCCGCGATCACACGTGGGGCGTCCACGTCTCGCGGCGGGCCAAGGATCTTCGACCGGCGGTCAACGCGGCCAGCGAGACGCTGTCGAAGGAGTTGCGCCGCTCGCCGCGAGTCTCCGAGATCGCCGAGCGCATGCGACTGCCGGACGAAGCCGTCATCGAGGCATTGGAGGCGAACAATGCATATCGCCCTCATGCCCTGGATGAATCGGGGAAGGGAACTCCGGCCGTCGAAGCAAATCTCGAGGCCGTCCTGAATCGTCAAGTCATCTCCGGACTGCTCGATCGACTTCGCCCACGCCAACGCCAGATCTTGTATCTGCGATTTTTCGAAGAGCTCAGCCAAGCGCAGATCGCCGAGAGGATCGGCACCAGCCAGGTGCATGTCGGCCGGCTGATCGCCTCGAGCCTTGCCGAGCTGCGGGTTCATCTTGGGAACAACGCACCGGACGCCCCCTGACGCCAGTCGGCCGGCGGCGTTTGACGTCACACGTGCCTGGGTACCACCGACTTGCCGCAAGGTGCAGCGGCGGACCGGAAGGAGTCGTTCATGGCATCCAGCAAAGCAAGCAACGGCACCTTGACCGTGATCGACAGCACCGGCCCAGACCGCAGTAACCCAGACCGCAGTAACAAGGTGAGTTCATCGCGACAGGCATCGTTCACGGTGCCGACGCTGTCGGGCGATGACGGAACCCGCGTCGCCAAGACCTTGCAGCACCGACTCGTCGCATTGCTCGATCTTGGGCTCACGATCAAGCACATCCACTGGAATGTGGTGGGTCCCAACTTCATCAGCGTTCACGAGATGCTGGATCCTCATTATCAGGGCGTGCAGGGCATGGTCGACGATCTGGCCGAACGGATTGCGACCCTTGGTGGCGTGCCGAGTGGCCTCCCTGGCCGACTCGTGGTCGATCGAACGTGGGACGACTACGAGCTCGATCGAGCGGACTCGCTCTCACACCTCGGCGCATTGGATCTCGTGTACCGGCGGGTCATCAGTGATCATCGTGCAGCACTCGCGCAGACGAGTCAGATCGACCAAGTGTCGGAAGGGCTGCTGATCGACCAGACCGGAGTCCTCGAGAAGTACCACTGGTTCGTACGTTCCCACCTGGCCGACTGGGCCGGTGGCATGGCCAACGCCGGTGCCGGCTCCACGATCGATGCGGCTCGCGCCGTGGCAGCCAAGACGAGCCGAAACGCCGCTCGCAAGGCCGACACGCAGTGACCGAGATGCAAATGACCGAAACGCAATGAAAGGACATTCATGATCCCCCGAGTCTTGACCCGCCGAATTCGACCAATGTGGATTGCCGCGCTGGCCTCGGCCGCGTGGGTCAACCGCAAAGACGTCGTTCGATGGTCAGAGTTTCTACGTCGCGCAGTCTCTCAGCGCCAGACCCGGCCAGTGTCGGAGTTGATCACAGAGGCCAAGGTACGCGCGGCTGTGACAGCAGATCCGGTGCTGCGACGCGACCCGGCTTTGAAGGACCTGGCGGTGCGCGACGGAGTCGTCACATTGCTCACCAGCACCGATGCATGGCCAGATTCCGACGCGCACGTGCGACGCCTGACGCGAATCAAGGGCATTTCCGACGTGACCGCGCTGCCTCTCGTCGACAGCTGACCTGCCGAGGTCAGCGGATACCGATCAGCTGACCGACAGGCTCGGTTCGTCGAGATGGGCAACCACCGGCTCGAGTCGGTCGACGTGTCGCATCCGGCGGGCGATCATCAGCGCCACGGCAACGACGCCGACGATGCCCACAACCGACCATCGTGTCCTGTGCTGCTTTCGACGAGCTCGCGCAATCGGAGGCAGCTCCTCGATCCTGTCGCGGGCGCCGTCCACCAGGTCTGCCAGCGCGTGGGCGGTCGACTCAGCGGCGTTTCTCAGAACACTCGACATAGCAGCTCACTTTCGGGTCGTGTGTCGATGATGTACCCGCCATGCCAACGATTCATACACAGCGGGGTCGATCTGCGGGGTCGATCTGCGGGGTCGATAGGGTCACCGGTTGTTCATTCAGAGAGCGAGGAATCATGGCCACGACTGCGGCAGCATCATCCAGGCCTGAACCAGCCACGCCTGATCGGTGGGGCGAACAGACTCGAAAGGCAATCGAGAACTTCCCCGTGTCGGGTGATCGGATTCCGCCGCCCATGATCGAAGCGCTGGCGATGATCAAGGCGGAATGCGCAGCGGTCAATAGTGAGCTCGGTGTGATCGACGGACCAGTCAGCACTGCGATACAACAGGCTGCCGACGAAGTCGTGCGCGGAGGGATGGCCGATCAGTTTCCTGTCGATGTCTTCCAGACCGGCTCGGGTACCAGCACCAACATGAACATGAACGAGGTCATCGCCAATCGGGCCTCGGAGATCGTCGGCCGCGACGTGCATCCCAACGATCACGTCAACGCCTCGCAGTCGTCGAACGACACGTTTCCATCGGCGGCCCGCATCGCCGCCGTCGTGCAACTCACCACCGCGCTGCTGCCGGCGCTCGACTCGTTGCTGCTCTCGTTGATCGACCTCTCCAATCGTCACCTCAATACCGTCAAGATGGCGCGCACTCACCTGATGGATGCTGTGCCCATCACGTTCGGGCAAGAGGTCGGTGGATGGGCACGCGGCATCGAACTGTCCGCGCAACGAGTCACCGCCTTGCTGCCCCGCCTGGCCGAGTTGCCCATCGGCGGAACCGCCGTGGGAACCGGCTTGAATGCTCCCGCCGGCTTCGGCTCACGTGTCGCCGCACGATTGAGCGCTCGAACGGGATGCAGCTTCACCGAGGCGAGCAACCACTTCGAAGCTCAATCGAGCCAGGATGTCATGGTCGAGGCAGCCGCATCCCTGAAAGTCGTCGCGCTGACGCTGCACAAGATTGCTGGTGACCTTCGGCTGCTCGGGTCCGGCCCAAATGGGGGTCTTGGTGAGATCACACTGCCCGCGCTGCAGGCAGGAAGCTCGATCATGCCCGGCAAAGTGAACCCTGTGATTCCCGAGATGGTCCAACAGGTCGCCGCGCAAGTCGTCGGAAACGACGCAACGATCACCTTCGCGGCGACCATGTCGACGTTGCAACTCAACACCGCTATGCCGGTGACCGCCCGCAGCCTGCTGTCGTCGGTTCATCTGCTGGCCAACGCCACAACGCTGCTCGACACTCGCTGCATTCGCGGCATCGAGGTCGACCAAGACCGCATGAGACGCAACGCTGAACGCTCACCGGCCATCGTGACGGCACTGGCGCCTCGAATCGGCTACGACGCCGCCAGCAAACTGGTACGCCAAGCCGGGGAGCAGGGCGTGTCAGTGGCCGAATTGATCGAGCTGGAGGGTGGGGGCACGTTGGCATCGGTTGTCGATTTGCTGCTATCCATGGCCCGGCCCAACGACTGACTACCCGACGAAATCGACACACACCAACGCCAGGTCATCGAACCGCTGGGTCACAGAGGCTGCGAGCATTCTGACGAAGTCGTCAGGTGGCAGTTGGGCGTGAGATGCGGCGAGCTCAGCAAGCCGGGCGAGCCCGATGTCGAGATGTTCGCGTCGACGCTCGACGAGCCCATCGGTGAACATCAACACCCGATCACCCGGGCGCACCTCGACCGATGACGACACATAGCGTTGCCCCTCGAACAACGCCAGCGGGGCACCCGGCTGCTCGTCGAGGTAGGTTGACGTACCGTCGGCCAGCACGATCATTGGCGAGAAATGGCCGGCTTGTGCCCAGCGCAAGGTGCGCGCACTGACGTCGAGCACTGCGTAGCAGCACGTGACGAACGGTCCATCGGGTTCGTTCAGGCGCGCGGTCACGTCATTTGCGCGAATCAACACGTCGTCGGGCTCGGTGTGTTCGGTGGCAATCGCCCTGAAGATGTTCCGCACCTGCACCATGAAAACCGCCGCCCTGTGCCCGTGACCGGCCACATCGGCAATCACCAAGGCGACGCGGTCGTCGCTGAGCGCGAAGACGTCGTACCAGTCGCCGCCAACAGGCTGGCGCGGATCCGCCGGCTCGTACACCGCGGCGATGCGCACACCCGGCAGTTGCGGAAGCGTGGTCGGCAACGCCGCCGCCTGCAACAAGCCGATCGCAGTGCGCTCCGCGGCGGCCTCCACTGCTGCGGCGCGCGTTGCTTCCTCTGCGACGACGATCTCGGTGACGTCTCGCGACGCGGAAATGTAGCCGTCGCCGAGCTTGGCGACCTGCGTCGTCCAGTACGCCTGTCGCCGATTCCCGTCGCCCTCACCTGCAGCGGTGTTGGGAGGGTCGGCGTACTGCACGCGGTGTCCCTGATACGGCGTACCGGTCTCAACGACATCGCGGAGGTGATCGAACATGCCAGACGTGCGCCAATCGGGATGGATCTCGCAGACCAGGTGACCGACAAGGCCGTCGCTGCTACGCCTGGCACCGCTCGAATCATGACTGTTGACGAACTCGATGGCGAAGTCGACGATTTCCCCCTCGTCCCCCCTGACCGCTCGAGCGACGACTACATCGTCAAGCATCGCGTCGAGCGCATGCCGGAACTCGATCTCGTGCGCATCGTGTGTGGCGACAATCCGAGCAAGAGCGAGTGTGACGAGCGAGGAAACCGTTCCGGCAAGGGTGGTCATCGCCTCAGTGATCGGACGTGGGGCGGCCCAACCAATGTGCATCACGCCGACGGCATCGCCCGTGCGGTCGGCGCGTAGCGGCATCGACAGGCTGGCTTGGTCGCGCAACGCGGATCGCGATGCCCCGAACGTGGGATACCGTCGATCAATCTCCGCCGGCCCGGGCAGCACGACGGGTGTATTGGTGCGAGCCGCCTCGGCGATCGGGCCAGCCTCGACCAGCATCACTCGTGATCCAAGCCATTGCGCAGCATCATGCTCAGCGAACCCAGCAAGCGCCGCAATGACAACAAGGTCGTTCTCGCGCAGCGCGACCGTCGCTCGGCCTTGAAAGGTGTCGACCAGGAACGAGCAGACGCACTCAGCGATCTGTTGCTCGTCGACGGCGGTGGTCAGCGACTCTGACAATTGCAGAAGCCGTTCTGCCTGTCGTCGCGAGACGATCTCGTGGGTTACGTCGGTCACCGCAGCGCCGATACCGACCACCTCCGAGCCGCCGTCACGCAAGGGTTGGTAGTTCACCTTCCAGTGCCGCTCCAACCCAATCTCCGGCATCCGTATGGTCAACTCATGATCCGTGATCGGCTGCCCGCTGTCTCGGACCCTCCGGAGCAGGTGCTCGTACAACTGGCCAGCCATCGGGCTGAGGTCCCCCGGCCGCAAGCCAACATGCTCGGCAACGCTGAATCCATTCATCTCTGCCATCGGCTGGTTCACACGCTGGTATCGAAGTTGGTGGTCGAACACGGCCATAGCAATCGGCGACTGGTCGAGCAGCGTCTCGCTGAGCTGACGTTCCAGTCGCTCCGATTCGCGAATCCGCTCGAGCCGATACTCCAGCAGGACCACTCCGGCGGCCGCGGCAAGAAACAAAGTAATCCCGAACGCGTCACCTCGGCTCGCAATGCGCCACGACCGCTCCACGGGTGTAAAGGCCCACCACAGTGCCAGTACGCTCAACGCTCCCGACAATGCCGCGGCTCGTGCGCCGGCGACCACAGCAGCCACGACGATTCCCAACAACAGCAGCACGCCGGGTCGGTATTTGTCGGAATCTTCGAGAGGCAAGAGCACTGCGGTCGTCAACGCTGGCACACCGGCACCGAGGAGCAACTCTCGTGGTCGGAACCGGCGACGCTGCCCGGCGAGCCATCGAACCACGACCTGACTGGCCGCGGCGCGGTCATCGGCGATTGATGCATTCGCCGGCTGGCCCGCCAGGCGGAAAGCTCCAGTCTCCACGAACCGGAGATCCTCGGCGGAATATGGCTCGGCTGTTGTGCGTCGGGCAGCGAGAAGCACACCGGTCACAGCCTCGTCGAGCTGTATCGGAACAGCGATCAGCCCATGGATGGGGTGGGCCACGAGATACTCGGGCCACGGCTCCGGGAGCGCGTCGGCCGGATAGTCAGCAATGTCGACGTGCGGAACCAACAGCGGCCGCTCGAACTCGGAGACGCGGGCACTCAGCGCGTTTGGCGCCACCGCCCCCGTGCGTCGCAAAAGGTCCGACAACTCCTGCGCAGACGCCTGCGGATCCGCCAGATCAATGATGGTCACGAGTCCTGTGGCGTCGTCGACGCTGGCCCACACGACGAGATCACCGCCGAGATTCGCCGACATGACGTTCAGCAGCCCGGAGACGACACGTGTGGGATCGCGCCACAACAGATCATCCTCGGCGCCTGCCACATCCCCGACCGTAGCCGCCAGGGGGACGAACACGCTCGTGCCCGCTGTGATACTCGCGAAATCCTCCACCGAAACCTCACCAGACAGGTTTCGGTGGGCGCCGACCCGGGTATCAAGCTGGCCAATGAGATGGCGCTGCAGCTTTTCCGGTGACGCTCCGAACCACATCACTATGCGCGATACCAACAGGTCGCGCTGGATACGATTTTCGCGACGATGCCAGACCACATCGCTGACATGAACGCCCGCGCCGTCGATCGCGAGCAACAAGCCTTCGAGGCAGTCCCGGGCAGCGCGCGCCTAGCGCGGCGGTTCGTCAGCGAAACGTTGCGCCTGAACGGAGCCACGGACGATCTGATCAGCGACTATTGCCTGGTCGTCAGCGAACTGGCGACCAACATCATCGAGCATGGTGACGGATCGAGCTTGGTCATCTTCCTCGACGTCGCAGATCCAGCGTGGTGGGAACTTGAAGTCGCGGGCGGCGCGTCCAGGCCTGGTAGCCAACTGCTGCGGCCCGAGACATGGACGGTCGCCGACTCGGACGATGCTTCGGGCCGGGGGCTCGGAATCGTGCGCCACCTCATGGACGACATTGCCACGGACACGTCCGGCGGCCGGGTCAGTATCCGATGCCGGCGGCGACGCGAGGCTTGGTAGGCGCGAAACTGGGCGACCGTTGCACGGTCGCCCAGTTTCAGTGCTACGAATGAACGACCTACACCTGCGCGATCGTGGTCGAGCTGCGTGCGTATCGCGGCAGCAGTAGGGCGCACAGGACCACGACAACGGCGGTCAACACTGCGAGCCACGCCATCGACGATTCGAGCGCGAGCGACTCGACGAAGGATTCCGACTGCACGGCACCGACGAACCCGGCGATGCCGAGCACACTGCCGAAGAACACCTCGCCGCTGCGCGAGCGAGTGGCACCACTGATCAGCAATGCGGCGCCAATCGCGATCTCGATCAAGCCCAGCACTGTGGTGTGGGTGAAACCGACCACCTCGATGACCGGATCTGACATCTCGCCGTCGAAGCCACCGCGAATGATGGCGATCAGACCGACGACCATGATGACCAAACCGGCAATCGCTGCGACGATTGCATCGGGAGCGAAACGCGAAGCGGAAGCCGTGCGCACCTGCCCACCGGCAACCGCGGCAGCGGGAACGGCGACCTGGGTGGCGACCGGCACTTCCACAACGGGCGCAGCCGGCGGCTGGACGATGATATCGCTGCGCTCGTGGAGCGGACCTTCGGTGAACGACATGACGCTTCTCCTTCGGAAATTGATGACAACCGCTCGGCGGGATGTGCCGAGCGGACAAGTGAATGTGTGAATACCCCGAGCCCGACAGCCCTAAACAATTCCTGGGACGATTCCAGGCTGCACGTCCAGGCTGCACGCGTGAGCCCCTTAGGGTTTGAATCCAGCAAGCTGCGGGAAGAATTGATTCGTGCACCCCACGTCAGACGGGTCGGACCACGGCGGCCTCTACATTCCCGGAATCACTGCGCAGCGAACCAACGAACTGGTCGACTCGCCCACACCCGACAGAACGACCACATGGTCAGATGTCCCGTGGCGAACAATCGTTGGTGCCGTCGGCATCGTAGTCGCGACCTACGTCGCCAGCGTTCTGCTGCTTGCCGCGGGGCGAATCGTGATGTGGGCCTGCATCGCCGGCTTCATGGCCATCGTGCTCGCACCGCTGGTCGGCCGCTTGGAGCACCGTCTGGGCGGTCGCCGAACCTTGGCCACCGGCACGGTAGTCGGCGCGACGTTGCTGGTTCTGGGTGGTGTGATCGCCCTGTTCGTGATGCCGGTGAGGTCACAGCTCGTGCACATCATCACTGACCTTCCCGGCGCCGTGCACGACGCCGCAAGCGGCAGGGGCCCGATCGGCAACATCGTTCAGAAGTTGCACATCGAGAGCTACATCAAGGACAACGAAGCCAAGCTCGCCAGCGCCGCCGATCGACTCAGCGATTCGTCGTTCGAGGCCGCACAGACGGTGGCCAGCGCTGCGTTTGCGTTTATCACCATCACGTTGCTCACGTTCTTGTTTATCAGCCAGTCGGCAGCAATCGGGCGCACAGCCCACAACCTCATTCCGTATCGACGACGAGCCGCCGCACAACGAATTGCCACCGATGCTGCCGGCGCTGTCAGCGGCTACGTCATCGGCAACCTCATCATCAGCCTCATCGCCGGTGTTGCCGCTTTCGTCTTCCTCGTCTCGCTCGGCGTACCAAGCCCGGTCGTGCTTGCCCTGTTCGTCGCTGTCGCCGATCTCATCCCCCTGGTGGGAGCAACGATCGGTGCAGCCGTGTGCGTGATCGCGTCGTACCTTCATTCGCCGACGGCCGGCCTGATCTCGGTGATCTTCTTCGTGATCTACCAGCAGATTGAAAACGGGGCGCTGTACCCGTGGATCATGGCTCGCAAGGTCAATGTCAACCCGCTCGGGATCCTGCTGAGTGTGCTCGTGGCAGTCGAAGTGTTCGGCATCGTCGGCGCGATGCTCGCAGTGCCGGTGTCCGGTGCGTTACAGGTGATCGTCATTGCGGTTCGACAAGAACACCAGCGTGAGCAACTGGTGCTACCCGACAACTTCGCCGAGACCGTCGACCTCACCTCGGCGAGCGGCGGCTCGTCTTCGTAGTGGCGTCGGCCAGCAGCAGCCGTCCGATCTCCTGAGCCCGACGCGCTGCATCGGTGTCGCCTTCTCCGGCGGCGACTATTGATCCCTTCATCAAGATGTGCCATTGCCGGCTGAACGAGCCGGGGTCGGCGACTCCCGCCTCGCGAGCAAGACCCTCGATGAATGTGCGGATGCGAGCGAGTTGCTCGCGGCTTGCCCGATGGATGGGGTGCTGACGATCCTCGATCTCGATCAACGCATTGATGAACAGACAACCCTCGAAACTACGACGGCGGAACCATCCGTCGAAGACGTCGAAGATTGCCAGCAGCCGATCGCCGGGATTGGTCGCTCGACCCATGACGTCAGCCTGCAACCATTGGCGAGTCCACAGGTCCTCGCGTCGCTCGAGTACGGCGAGAACGAGGTCGTCCTTGGATCCGAAATGGCGATACAGGGTCATCTTGGCGACGCCCGATTGCTCGATGATGGTGTCGACCCCAACGGCGCGTATGCCGTGCCGACAGAACAGGTCGTACGCCGTGACAAGAATCCGCTCGCGTGCGTCGATCCGATCGCTGCGCCTACGTGTCGGGGTGGCACTTCGTCCTCCGAGCCGTGTGTTGCCGAGCCCTGTCGTGCTGGTCGCCATGCAGTTCGAACGCTACCAGCGCCAGGGCGCACAGCTCCGGCTTGGGTCTCGATACAAACCGTTGACACGCTGGAGACTTGGGCATACTCTGCGACAGACCGGTCTGTCTCATTGTCAACGTGACAAGTCGGCCGAGTCAACACGGAAGGGGGTTCCGATGAGCATGTACGACCCGAGGACCGAGACTGGGATTCCGACCGAACAGGTGGGCTCTCTCCCGAGGCCCAGCACCCTGCAGGCTGCGTACGCGGCATACGACAAGGGCGATATCACCAAAGATCAGCTCGAGCTCGAACAAGACGCCGCAGTCAGGGACTCGATCAGCCACCTCGAAGCCACTGGGTCGCCCATCATCTCTGACGGCGAGCAGCGGTGGTCGAGCTTTGCCACGTATGCGATCGCCGACACGCTGGCCGGTACCGGGTTGGCCGACAACCTGGCCGGGGGCGGGCAGTTCTTCGCAATCTTCGCCGACGGTCACGGCCGGCAACTACCGCGCCTCACCGGCGGGCCGTTCCGCTATCAGACCTACGCCGCTGACACCCTGAAGAAGTCGATCGGCTACGCGTCCAAGCCGATGAAGCAGGCAGTGATCGCACCGTCGATGCTGGCCTTGCTGTACCCACTCAGCACCGAAGTGCCCGGCTACCCGCGCGAAGACTTCGAAGCTGACCTCGTCAACGAGTGCGAGAAAGACATCCGCCAGGCCTTCGCCGCCGGCGCAGTGAGGGTGTCGGTCGACTTCACCGAGGGAAGGTTGGCCACCCGTGCCGATCCACGGAATCCATGGACAGGCGCGGGCATGCTGCCGCACTTCATCGAACTCAACAACCGAGTGATGGATCGGTTCACTGCCGAGGAACGGGTCAACATCGGTGTTCATACCTGTCCCGGTGGCGATCGTGACAGCGTGCACAGCGCCGACGTTCCCTATAACAACCTGCTGCCCGAGATGTTCAAGATCAACGCCGGCTATTTCCTGATTCAGCTCGCCAGCGAGCGCGACAAGGATCCTGTCTATGAGTCGATCGGCAAGTACAGCCGCGACGATGCCAACGGTGTTGCCCAGATGTGCTACGTCGGCGTCACTGTCACACAGAGCCCGCGGCCGGAAAGTCCGGAAGAAATCCGTGACGCTCTCGTGCACGCCGCCAACTTCATCCCGAAGGAGCGTCTCGGCTCCACCGACGACTGTGGCTTCTCGCCGTTCAGCATCGACGAGAAGCCGAACCACGGCTCGCCCGATTATGCCCGCGAGGTCGCCTTCCAGAAGATCAGGAATCGCGTCGAGGGCACAAAGATGGCTGCCGAGAAGCTCGGCATCTCTTGACCGGCTAGCGAATTCGCCCAGGCCGGGGACGTATGACACGCATCACATCGAAAGGACTTGCATTTCGAGACTTGACCGGTACAGTTATAGATGCACTATACCGCTATAGAAAGAATTGGAGTCTTGATATGGAATCGTTCTTCACCCTCGCCGACAGGTACTCGCAGAACTCACTCCACAAAGTCGCCTATAGCGCATTGCCGAATGCTCCGGTGCAACCCATCACTGAGCCACGTCGGCGCCATCGGTGGGCACTCACCAGAATCCGCCGCCCAGCTCGCCGGCCGATGATCGATATGCGGCCCGCACTGCGGCGATAACAACTGATCACCAACGTTGTTCCCCCACCAGAAACCCGGATCGATCCAGAAAATGTGATCGATCCGGGTTTCGCCGCGAATTCCGTACCAGACTCGTGGGATGGCGAGAGTGACACTGCAGACGATCGCTGATCAGGTCGGCGTGAGCCGCATGACCGTGTCGAACGCGTTCTCCCGGCCAGACCAATTGTCCGCAGAGCTACGCGGCCGAATTCTCACCGCCGCCGAAGAGCTCGGTTACGCGGGTCCGGATCCTTCCGCACGCGCCCTGGCGCGCGGAACGACGGGGGCTGTCGGCGTGCTGCTGACCGATTCGCTCCGGAACGCATTCACCGACGAAGTAGCCACAACCTTTCTGGGCGCCATCGCCGAGGAGTTGCGCCCGACTGGGCTCGCCCTGACCCTGTTGTCGGCATCGGAACGGCCCGAGATGATCCCGGCGCGCGACGTGCCGATGGATGGCGCACTCGTCTACTCGTGCAACACCCAGTCGACCGCTGTCGACTGGTTGCGGCGTCGCAAGCTGCCACTGGTCTTTGTCGATCAATCGCCATGGCCGGGAGTGCCCAGCATCAACATCGACGACAGGTCCGGCGCGCGTCTTGCGGCCCAACACCTCGTCGAGCTTGGTCACCGGCGGATCGACATCGTCACGACCAGCATTCTCGGCCCGAATGGGATCGTTGACGACCCTGTTTCGGCGGCCGACGGTCACGTCGTCAGGCAACGCATGCTCGGCTGGCTCGACGCATTGCATGCCGCAGGGATTGAGCCGACGGTCTTCCAGGAATGGCATTCCGACGAGGGCTCAGGAAAGGAATCGGCCAACGAGGCCGCAGGAATCCTGCTCGACAAGCCTCAGCGGCCTACCGCGATCCTCTGCTTCAGCGATGTCATCGCCTACGGCGTCGTGCAAGCCGCATCCGCACGCGGCCTCAGCGTGCCCGATGATCTCTCGGTGGTCGGGTTCGACGACAATCCCCTGGCCCAGCGCATGCGCCCGGCGCTGACGACGGTGCGTCAAGACGTCGCCGCCAAAGGTCACGCGGCCGCTGCCGCGCTGACCGCGGCGATCGAGCGATCGAGAACTGGCGCGACAACGCGAGTACGTCACGTGCTGCTTCCGACAGAACTCGTCATTCGTGACAGCACGGCCAAGCCCCCGCCAACCGGATAGCACACCGGCGATAGGAATCAGCCGCGCGCTGTCAGACCGACGAACGGCTGCCATCGGTTTCGACACGTGCCCGCCGGAAATCGTCACGGTCGGCGTCGTACGATTTCCGAATGGCACTCGACGACTACCTCGTCTCGGAGATCGTGATCGACTGCGCCGATGGAATCTTCAGTCGCCGCGAAGCCTTCCGAAGGATGATGCTGCTCGGTGTGGCCGCACCCACAGCCGCGGCGATGTTGGCCGCCTGCGGCAGCGACGACGGCGTCGAGACGGCAACGACACCGGCGGCGTCCGACACGACCCCGACCGACACCAGCCCTGCCGGCACCTCGAATCCATCGAGCGCTCCGGTGACCGACGCAGCCCAGACCACGGTCGCAGACACCGCAGACACCGCAGTAGGCGAAGCCGCCGACGGTGAGATCCGCTTCGCCGGTCCCCGCGGCGAACTGATCGGTGTGCTCGCCACGGCGTCGGATCCGCAGGGGGCCGTTCTGGTGATCCACGAGAATCGCGGCCTCACCGCTCACATCCGCACGATCCCGCCGCGGCTCGCCGCCGACGGATTCACGGCGCTTGCAATCGATCTGCTGTCCGA
>JAYTZE010000067.1:0-4384 GCA_043742385.1 Ilumatobacteraceae bacterium | reverse complement strand
CAGTGCTCATGCTCGACCTGTCGTTGTCGATGCCGATGCGCGACAACTTCCTGCCCGCCAAGAAGGTCGCGATGGCGTTGCACTCGTTGATCACGTCGCAGTTCCCACGCGATTACATGGGGATCGTCGGGTTCAGCGAGACCGCACGCATTCTCACGGCGGCCCAGCTCCCCGAGGTGTCTTGGGACTTCGTGTACGGCACCAACATGCAACACGGCTTCCTGCTTGCCCGGCATCTGCTGGCCAAGCAGACCGGCACCAAGCAGATCATCATGATCACCGATGGCGAACCGACCGCGCACATCACCCAGCGCGGCGACGTGTTCTTCAACTACCCGCCGGTGCCCGAGACCATCGAGGCCACGCTGCGCGAAGTGGTTCGTTGCACCAAAGACAACATCCGCATCAACACGTTCATGCTCGACGCCAACAGCTATCTCAAGTCGTTCATCGAGAAGCTGACGTCCATCAATCGCGGCCGCGCCTTCTTCACCACCCCCGAGACGCTGGGCGACTACGTGCTGGTCGACTTCATCGAGCACAAGAAGTCGCTGGCCCGCAGTCGAGGTGCCCGCCGCGCCGGCTGAGTGCATGTGCTGGAACCAAACCGGTGTGTCAGGACTCTCATGTGATGGATGAGTGAGGTGAGCGTGACCAACGTGCCCGCGCCGGTGGTGCCTGTCGAGGTCTTTGTTCGCGAGCCGTTCGACGTGCTGTACCACCGCGAGTTCGCCGGGCTGGTGCGGTTGGCGATGGTGCTGGTCGACAGCCAGGAGCAGGCCGAAGAGGTTGTACAGGATGCGTTCGCGGCGCTCTACCTGAAGTACCGGCTGGTGTCGACCCCGCTGGCCTATGTGCGCGCCTCGGTGCTGAACGGAAGTCGCAAGGTGCTGCGTCGCCGACGGCTGGCGCGTCGCTATCCCGACCAGCCGTCGGATGATGGCGCGCTGGTCTACAACCACGTGATCGACGCCGTGCGCCGCTTACCGGCCCGGCAACGTGCGGCCGTGGTGCTGCGCTACGAGCTGCAACTCACCGACGCCGAGATCGCCGAAACCCTGAACGTGCCGATCGGCACCGTGAAATCAACATTGCACCGGGCGATTGTCCGGCTGCGTGAGGAGGTAACCAATGAGTGATCTCGATCCAGTGCTGCGCGACGCGATGGCCAGCGTGAAGCATCCGGTCGATGCCCGCCCGTCGATCAGCGACGTGCATCGACGGGCTCGACGGCACAACCGCCGCCGGATGGCGGCGACGGCCGGGGCCGTGGCGTGCACAGGTGTTGCAACCGCAGCGTTGATCATCCGCCGTGATGCGACAGACCTGACCACGAGCAGCCAACCCGGATCCGCCGAACAGGCTGTTGCCGAGGAAATTCCGCCCACGACGTACATGCTCCTCGGCACCACGACGAGTGTGTATGGATTGTCGGACATGACCATCCGGTCCTCGACGGTTTGGGATGCCTTGTGGAACGCGCGCTTCGACCCGTCAGGTGCCGCGTTGGCAATCGAACCCGCCGATCAGGCGGCCGCGGACGTGATGCCAACGCCCGAACAGTTCGGATGTACCTCCGACGAGTGTCGGATGATGTTCACGTACGTCGTGTGGCACGAGATTGCCAGGACACTCGGCTTCGGCGACGTCCGTCACATGCAGGAAATGAACCCGGCGATCGACTTCTCGCAGCCGCCACGGGAGGGCGATCTGCTGCACGCGGCGTACTTGTCGTTCTCCGAGCCGCCACAGACGACGATCTACATCACTGCGCCAAACACGACAACGACGAACGTAGCGTTCGAGGACCCTTCGATCTTCGCGACGACCACCTCGGTCGGTCAGATCGACTCGACCGTCACCCCGTGATGATCGCCGAGTAGTTGGCGAATGTCGCCGGGGTCCGATGTCCAGATCATGGCCGGCGCGCAGTCGAGCGCCTCAGCGACGATCAGGGCGTCGATCGTCGCCGAGGATCGGGCAGCACCGAGCAGTTGTCCGGCTTGCCTGGCGATTTGTTCAGTGAGCGGATACCGGGGTTCGGCCTGGGCGAGGACGAGATTGACGGGAGCATCGCGAGGACCGTTGCCCCGCACCGTTTCGGCGACAACGACCACCGGAATCCGTATGTCCATGCCGATCCGTTGTGCGGCGCGAAACCTTGCTCTCAGGGCTTGGCTGTTGCGGGCGAGTCCGATGACCGCTCCAGAGTCAACGACAACCGTTCGTTCGCTTCTTTCATCCATTGCTCACCCTCGGCGATCTGTTCGTCGGTCAATGGCCCGTACATCTCGTCGAGCTTGTCGAGTAGCTCCAGGATCGGGTCCTTGCGCAACCGTGCTCGCACTGCGTCGACCACGTAGCTCGATACCTCACCTGGGCCCACACGGCTTTTCAACTCCGCGAGAACATCCTCGTCAACCGTGATCGTGATTCGTGTGGCAGCCACGCCCGACAACATATCATACGTATGATCATACTCTCAGGCGGGACCGTAGGTGTTGATGCACGAAGTACACGCCGCGTTCCTCGACCGTGGCCAACACGCCATCAGCGTCGAGGCCGGCGTTGTGGGACCGCTGCACTCGGTTGCAGATGTCGACGTCTTGACCATGCACCATCCCATGGGCCGACACGATCGACTTGCGAACGTCTTCGTCGAGGTCAGGTCGCACGAACAGGCGCCGCTCGACTCTGGTGGTCGTCGAATCGAGCGGTTCCATCCACATCGCCAAGCACGCCCCGGGGAACACGTTCATCATCAGGTTCGGCCACACGGTGAGATATCCACCGACTCCGTAGGGGCCGTCCATCGGTATCGATGCCAACTCTTCCCACCCCGGTTCCCCGGGCAGCAACGTCGCCCGGATCTCGTCGACTCGCGAGGCGGTTGGTCGCAGTGGTCGGTCCCACGCATACAAAGCAATCCCCGCCGAGATCATCGGGTAGTCCTCGCTGGAACTGGTGTCGATCTCAGGGTGCACGAACGGCGTGTGGTAGTTCTCGCTGTAGTTCTCGAGCAGCACTTTCCAATTGAATTGTCGATCGTTGGTCTCCGACAGCGCTAGTTCCATCGACTCCAGTGGATATGCGTCGACGGCGCGGGCGAGTGGACCGATGTCGAGCGGCGCAGCGGTGTCATCGAAGCAAACGAAGACCAACCGACGCCATTCGGCGAGCTGCACCGGCTTCAGCGAGTAGTCGGCGACCTCGAAACCCTCAGGCTCGCCGACCCCCGCGGCGCGGGCGAGTGAACCGTCGAGTTGGTACAGCCACGAGTGATACGGACAGCGGATCAACGAGCTGGCGTGGGTCTCGCCGTCCTCGCACAGTGGCGAAGCACGGTGGCGACAGACGTTGAGGAAGGCGCGAAGTACGCCGGACTTGTCGCGCACGAACAACACCGGCAGACCACCCGTCGTGCGTGCCGTCCACGAACCCGCAATCGGCATCTCGTCGATGACACCGGCGCACACCCAGTCGCGTTTGAAGATCGCCTCGCGTTCGCGTTCGTGGAACTCGGCGGAGCTGTACGACGACGCCGGCAGGGTCTTGGCCTGCCTGATTCCACTCGGATCCGGGATCTCTCGAAGTGCCACGGTCCCGAGATTACGTTCGCTCGAGCAGCAGCTCGCGCTCCCACATGCGCAGCATCAGATCGTGTGGCGACACGGTGTGCCATTGCGGCCGGTCGTGATCGCTTGCGCGGACGGAGTGATAGCCGCGTATCGCCCACAGGAGCGGCAGTGTGCGCGCCGCGTGGTGGAGGTGGTGAACGACGCGTCGAATCGGCGATGGCCACCCGGCCAGTGAGGCGCGGATGTCGTAGGCGTGGACCGACAACACCATCGTCGGATGATGTTCGGCGATGAACGGCCGAAGGCGCGGCAGCAGTCGGTACTCGGCGCCCTCGACGTCGATCTTCACCAGTGCGTCGGCCGGCCACGATCGCGCCGCTTGTCGTGCGTCGGTCGTGGCGACGGTGATTGAGCCCACACGTCCGGCTCGTCCAGTGAAGCTCGACATGCTCTCGCCGAGACCGACAGGTCCGCCGCGCAATTGGCGCGTGCCTGTCGACGTCCACAACGCCGACCGTTCGATCGATACCAGTTCGTCGAAGCCGGGGTTGGCGGCGACGTTCTCCGCGAGTTCGTCCGTTGCCGCAGGGTCGGGCTCGTAGGCCACGACCTGTGCACCGCACGCCGCGGCGACCAGCGTCATCGGCCCGATCCACGACCCGACATCGATGAACGTCTTGCCGGCGCCCAGGCACGACGTCAGCGCCTCGAACGTCGTCGATTCCCACCCGCTCGCGCACCGGTCCCAGAACTCATCGTGACCCCCAACCACGTTGAACGTGCGCCCGCCAACCGTCACGCGTCGA
>JAYTZE010000066.1:0-2153 GCA_043742385.1 Ilumatobacteraceae bacterium | reverse complement strand
CAACCCGGCCGCTGCACAGGCTCAGCTGGATCTCACCGCTGGCTATGTGAACGCTGCGGGACGACCACTCGATGCGACTGAGCCGGCCGATCTGAGCGGCCTGGTTCTGGTGGGCGGCGTCTACGCATCCACCTCGAAAGGACCCCTCAGCCTGACCGGGACGCTCACGCTCGACGGGGCCGGCGATCCGAATTCGGTCTTCATCTTCCAGACCGACTCCACGCTGATCACCGCCACAGGCAGCACCGTCTCACTGATCAACGGTGCCCAGGAGTGCAACGTGTTCTGGCAGGTCGGCAGCTCAGCAACACTCTTCACCGGCTCGACATTCGTCGGCAACATCATGGCGCTGACCTCGATCAGCGTGCAGAACAGCGTGACGGTGCACGGCCGTGCCCTCGCAAGGACCGGTGCGGTCACCTTGGACACCGACACGTTCACGGTGCCGACGTGCAACCTCAGCCCGATCCCGCCGACAACGACGATCGCCGCGCCAACGACGGTGGTGGCACCAACGACGTCCGTACCTGGGCTACCCGGCACGGGCCGGCCCGTCGGGACCACCCTGCTGGCGGCAACCGCGGTCTTGACGTTGGGGATCGGGGCGACCCGCGCCACCCGACGCCGGATACCAGTGCGGCGCTGAGCCGGAGAGCGCGCTGCTGCGACCGCTCCGCCGTCGCGTCGAAGTGGTAGAGAGAAGCATCATTCCCCCTCGAGGAGTTCCCATGCCCGCGCTTCCCCATCGTCGCCTCGGTTCCTCTGATCTCGACGTGTCGCTGTTCTCGTTGGGATCGTGGCGCACCTTCGAGCGGATCCCCCGAGACCAAGCCCTCGCCGTCATGCGAGCAGCGCGTGAGGCCGGCATCACCTTCCTCGACGACGCTCGCTACAACGACGAGACGGGAACAGCCCCGATTCCGACCGGCTACTCCGAGATCGTCTTCGGCGAACTGTTCCGGGCGACGGGGTGGGTGCGCGACGACGTCGTCGTGGCGAACAAGCTGTGGTGGGAGTTCTGGCCCGAGCAAGACGCTGCGGGCGAGCTCGAGTCGTCGCTCGGGCGCATGGGTCTCGACCACATCGATCTCATCTACACGATGCAGCCGCCCGAAGGGCTCACGATCCCCGAGCTTGTCGCCCAGGTGGCCGGCCTGGTGTCGTCGGAGCGGGCCCGGGCGTGGGGTATCGGCAACTGGCCCGCTGATGAACTGGCCGAGGCCGTGAGAGCTGCTCGTGCACTCGGCGCCCCGCTGCCCGTCGCCGCACAGTTGCCGTACAGCCTGGTGCGCGCCGACTGGGTGCAGGATCCGGCCATGGAGGCGGTGTTGGCCGATGCCGACATGGGTTTGATCGCGTCGTACGTGCTCGCCGGGGGAACCCTGACGGGCAAGTACCTGCATGGGCATTCCGGCAGGGCCAATGCCGACGACACCCCGGCGGTGGTCGCCGGCAAGCTGCGTGCCGCGGTGGTGGTCGAACTGGCTCGCGAGTGGAATGTGTCGCCGGCGAGCCTCGCTTTCTCGTTCGCGCTTTCGCACCAGCGGCTGGCAAGCGTGTTGTTCGGCGCCACATCGCCGGAACAGTTGCGCGAGAACGTCGCCTCCCTGGAAGTGTTCACGTCACTCGACGACGACCAACTTCGCCGGCTGAACGCGCTGGCATCGAGCTAGAGCTAGCCGGGCGGATTCGCGGCGAATGCATAGGTCACGAGGCAGTTGGGTACAGGTAGCGCATGGAAATCATCCGACATGACGATGGCTCGCTGACCGTTCCCGTGGCACCGACTCGACATCACGGCGACGACGACGAGTCCGAGGCTCCTACCGAGCCCGAGGCAACGACGATGGTGTTGCGCCCAGGCGAGGGCGGCTACACCGAGGCCCTTGCCGAGTGGGATGCCCAGCAGAATCCCGACGGGCACGAGGTGGTGTCGACGGCATCGGGACGTGAGCAGGCGATGGCTGTCGTGCATGCGGTCGCAGAAGACCCCGATCATGTTGCCGAGGCGGTCGAGTCGCTCGAGGACCCCGAGGCCAGCGCCGACGCACTGCGCCATGTGTTGATCGGCGGAACCCCCTCGATTCAGGCCTTCGCCTCAGAAGTAGCCGACGCCGAAGGCGGCGACGAACTCCCCCACCACAAGGCCACCA
>JAYTZE010000065.1:0-2154 GCA_043742385.1 Ilumatobacteraceae bacterium | reverse complement strand
TGCCGGGCGTGATCGTGATCGTGATCTGCGGCGGCCTGACCGGGATGGCGATCGGCGGATTCACCGGGGCGATCGCGCTGAAGACCGGATCGTCGGAGGCAGTGCAGGGCAGTTTCCCGCTGCTGTTCATCGCCCTGTTCTTCTCCAGCGCCTTCTTCCCCCGCCAGACCATGCAAGGCGCGTACAAGGTGATCGCGAACATCAACCCGATATCGCACCTCGTCGAAGGCATGCGCGGTCTCGTCGTCGAGGGATTCGCTGCTCGGCACGTGGCATCGGCGCTCCTCGTGCCCGCTGGGATCGGCGTCTTGTCGATCTCGTTGGCAATGCGCACCCTGTACTCGCGACTGGCATCGCGATGAGTCTCGCAACCACTGCTCGCCCGTCCGGCCAGGCGCAGGGCGGCTCAGTACTGCGCTCATCGCGCGGCCTCGCGCTGCGCGGTTTGCGCAGCATACTCCGTCTGCCATCCGCATTCTTTCCGGCGTTGGCAATGCCGATCTTCCAGACCATCGCGTTCAGCGGCACGTTCTTTGCGATCACCAAGATTCCCGGTTTCCCCACCGATCGCTCGGTGAATTGGTATCTCCCATTGGCCTGCTGCATGGGCTCGGGCTTCAGCGGCGTCGGCCTGGGCTTCAGTACCGTGCGCGATATCGAGAGCGGCTTCTTCGACCGACTGCGAATGGCCCCGTCGCCACGACTGTCACTGATCATCGGGCCACTGTTCACCGCCTGGATCCGTGTGCTGATCGTCATCACCAGCGCCCTGATCGTCGGCTTGTTGTTCGGAGCACGGCTGACCGACGGCCTGGTCGGGCTCGTCACGTTGTATGTGGCCGGACTCGGAGTCGCGACGATCGCCGCCGGCTGGGGTCTCGGGCTGGCTTACCGCTTCGGCGACATGCGCGCCGCGGCATTGATGCAACTGACGCTGTTCAACGCGATCTTCCTCAGCAATGCCCAGGCACCGCTGAATGTGATGACCGGATGGCTCCATGCAGTCGCCAGGGTCAACCCGTTCACCAACATCTTGCGTCTGGCGCGCGAGGGCTGGCTCGGCGAGGTCAGCTGGCACGATTCGTGGGGTGGCCTGGTCGCCATTGTGGGAATGAGTGCGCTGACGCTCATCTTTGCGTATCGAGGATTGGCGAAGCTCTCGAAGTAGCGAATCGAGATAGCGAATCGAGATAGCGAATCGTTATAGCCAAAGAGTTGCGATCTCCCTCGACAACGAGCGATTCAATCGTCAATACTCTTGATCATGATCGATCGACAAGTTCTGCGGACACGACACGCCACGGAAGAGCAACGCTTCATTGCCACCCACCCGCGTTCGGCGGTGTTGGCAAAGCAGGCCCAGTTACACCTGCTCGGGGGTGTTCCGATGGCGTGGATGACTCGCTGGGCGGGCTCATTTCCGATCTTCTTCGACACCGCTCGCGGTGCCCATTTCACCGATGTCGACGGCCTCACGTACATCGACTTCTGTCTGGGCGACACCGGAGCGATGACCGGCCACGCCCTGCCGCAGGTGGCCGAGGCGTTGTATGCCCAGGCCATGCGCGGCATCACCACCATGCTGCCCTCGGTCGACGCTGCATGGGTCGGGGCCGAACTTGCCAGACGCTTCGGACTGCCCGTGTGGCAGATGGCGATGACCGCAACCGACGCCAACAGGTTCGTGTTGCGCTTCGCTCGCCACCTTACCGGTCGGCCGAAGGTGCTCGTGTTCGACTGGTGCTATCACGGATCGGTCGACGAGGCGCTCGCCACGCGCGACAGCGATGGTCGCACCATTGGCCGACCGGGCAACATCGGTGCGGCGCTGGACCCGTCGTCGACCACCGTCGTCGTGCCATTCAACGACCTCGGTGCGCTCGAAGCCGCGTTGGCCGCCGGCGATGTCGCCTGCGTGCTCGCCGAGCCGGCACTGACCAACATCGGCATCGTCATGCCCGATCCTGACTATCACCGCGAACTGCGACGGCTCACCCGCAAATACGAGACGTTGCTGGTGATCGATGAAACGCACACGATCTGCGTCGGCCCCGGTGGCGCGACTGCAGCCTGGGGCCTCGAGCCCGACTTCTTCGTCATCGGCAAGACCATCGGCGGTGGCATGCCAGTTGCTGCGTACGGCATGACAGCCGC
>JAYTZE010000064.1:0-2155 GCA_043742385.1 Ilumatobacteraceae bacterium | reverse complement strand
CTGTCAGCTGCGCGCCGGCGCGTGCGAAGTTGATCGAATCGGTGCCGATCCCGCAGCCCACCTCGAGCACTCGCTTTCCTGCCCAACGATCGAACTCGGCGAAGCCCGGAATGTGCGGCTCAACCTTGTACTTGCGGGCCTCCACCTCGTCGAAGTACTCCTTTGAGCCAACTGGTTTCTCCGAGTGACGAATGTTGCACGGGCGAGCATCCCAATACCGGCGCACGTCTTCGACGGACTTCGTAGCAGGGGCTTTAGTCATCGAGCTTGGTCTCCGAGCGAGTCTGGTCGACCTGGGGGACAACTCCACCCGAGGTGAGTGCGACAACATTACCAGACTGTTTCGGAATGAAGAACGCAGGGGTCTGCCGCGACTTTGGTTGACGGTTGTTGTGTTGTGATCATGCTGCCTGGTCGGTGAAGGCGAGTTCGAATTCGACGGGGGTGAGTCGGCCGAGGCGGCGTTGCCGGCGGCGGCCGTTGTAGGTGTGTTCGACCCAGAGGATGATCGCGTAGCGCAGGTCGTCGCGGGTCTTCCACTGTTGGCGGTTGAGCACGTTCTTCTGCAGCAACGAGTTGAACGATTCCATCGCTGCGTTGTCGCCAGCAGCGGCGACACGACCCATCGAGCCAGACAGGCCGGCGGCTTTGAGCACAGCAACGAAGTCCCGAGAACGAAACTGCGAGCCCCTGTCGGAGTGAACGATCACGGTGCCCACGAAACGGCGGCGGGCGATCGCCGAACGCAGCGCGTTGACGGCGAGTTCCTTCGTCATCCGCTCGTTGATCGAGTAGCCCACGATCCGGTTCGAGAACAGGTCCTTGATCAAACAGCAGTAGAGCTTGCCCTCACCAGTGGGGTGCTCGGTGATGTCGGTCACCCAGACGGCGTTCGGGGTGTCGGCGGTGAAGTTCCGCAGCACCAGATCGTCATGCACCGCCGGCCCTGGCCGCTTGCCCGAACCCTGGCGGCCCTTGCGGGTCGTGGTCGACCACAGCCGCTGCTGACGGCACAGCCGCCACACCCGACGCTCGCCCACGGTGTGGCCGGCGCGTTCGAGCTCGTCAGCCAAGAACCGGTAACCGAACTCAGGATCATCCGCGTGTGCGTCGACCAGCTCGTTGGTCAGGTAGGCGTCGTCGAGATCCCGATCCGACACTGGTCGAGCGTTCCATTTGTAGAACGCCTGTGGTGAGAACCCGAGCACCTCGCAGGTCAACCGCACCGGGATCTTCTCGGCGGCCAGTTCACGGACCAGCGGGTAACTCATTTTGGGAGGTGCTCGCGGGCGAAGAACGCGGTCGCCCGCCGAAGAATCTCGACTTCCATCTCCAGGCGGCGCTTGTCACGACGCAGCTGCACCACCTCTGACTGCTCCGCAGTCGTCAGCCCGTCCTTGATGCCATCGTCGATATCCGCCTGGCGCATCCAACGGTTCACGGACTGCTCAGAGATCCCGAAATCGGCGGCGACCTCCGCACGCGTCAACTCGCCGCGGCGAGCAACCGTGACCACATCACGCATGAACTCAGGTGGGAACTTCTTGGGCATGGCATCCATCCTCTCGCAGGGCAACGCCCCACAAATGAGATGTCAACCAAACCCGCGGCAGACCCGACTGTCAGAAATTTTGTGTGAGTGGCGTGATCTGAGCGTCCGCGGCTGGAAAGGCTGTGGCGGAAAGGATCACTTCCATGACCACGAGCAGGAATGAGAGCGGGGGTGGGTTGGTGCCGGCATCGCGTAGCGTGCCGGTGGTGGCCGACTCGTCGGAGATGCGTGATTGGGCTGAGCAACTCGTTGCCCGTGCCCGCAACGAAGGCATCGAACTCACGGGTGACAACGGCTTGCTGACGGCGATGGTCCGTCAGGTGTTGCAGACCGGGTTGAACGTCGAACTCGCTGAGCATCTCGGCTATGAACCCTACGCGGCGCAAGGCCGCGGGTCGGGCAACAACCGCAATGGCAGCTATCCGAAAACGATCACGACCGAGATCGGCCAGGTCGACATCGATATGCCGCGTGACCGGCTGGGCACGTTCGAACCAGCGACGATCCCCAAACACACACGCCGTTTGGACGGCGTGTCGGGCAACGTCATCTCGTTGTACGCGAAGGGGATGACGACCGGCGACATCCAAACCCACCTCGAAG
>JAYTZE010000063.1:0-19053 GCA_043742385.1 Ilumatobacteraceae bacterium | reverse complement strand
GACGGCTTGTTCGACATCGGGGCATTGTGATCTGATCTGGCCCGCAGCTCAAGTCGAGCGACCAACGCGGAGGGATCCATGTCTGACCACACGTCACTCGACGGAGAGATCGCGATCGTCACCGGTGGCGCACGCGGCATCGGGCGGGCCATCGTCGAGGTCTTCGTCGCCCATGGCGCATCTGTGGTGTTCTGCGATCTCGATGAGGAACTCGGGCACTCTGTTGAGCAGGAGATCGGCGAGCGTGCCAAGTTTGTTCGCGCTGACGTCGGTGTCGAAGCCGACATCGCCGCCATGGCCGCGGCGTGTACGGCCGCCCATGGCCCAGCGTCGATCCTGGTCAACAACGCCGGCGTCAACGCGAACTTTGACGCCACCACCATGACCGGCGACGACTGGGACCGCTTCATGAACGTCGACCTCAAGTCAGCATGGCTCGGCGCCAAGTACGTTCTGCCGCACATGCGCGAAGCGGGCCGGGGCGCGATCGTCAACGTCGCCTCGATGCACGCGGTCGCCACCCTCGAGGGCTTCTTCCCGTATGCCGCGGCGAAGTCGGGCCTCGTCGGTATGACCCGCAGCCTGGCCCTCGACTATGGCCCGCACGGCATCCGCGTCAATGCCGTGGCGCCCGGCTACATCCGCACCCGACTGGTGCAAGACAGCATCGACCGCAATCCGGATCCCGATGCCGCCGAGCAAGCCATGACGAGTGCAATCCCGCTGCGACGCATCGGCTGGCCGGTCGAGATTGCCAACGCCATCCGATTCCTGGCGTCGGACGATGCGAGCTACATCACCGGCACGACCATCCACATCGACGGGGGTGTGACGGCGCGGCGCGCTGGATAGCCCCGATTTCACGAATGGCTGCACCGACGGGCATGCGGCCACGCCGCTACTCGTGGCACCATCGACAGCATGGCGAACGAACCGACCTTGCGGCCCGGCGACCAGTCGGTCGACGGCTGGGTGGAGTACTTGCAGACGCAGCTGAAGCTGCTGGGTAGCGGTGTGATCAACATCCCCGACGACTACCAACCGAGCGGCGTCTTCGACGAGGAGACCGAGCGCTACGTACGAGAGTTTCAGCGGTACCACAATGCGCAGGTCGACGGCGTTGTGGGCGACGAGACGTGGAACGTGCTGCGCGGCAACCTCGACAACCTCGACCCGCACGCCGACGGTCGGCAGCCGCACACGTACGTCGAGGAGACTCCTCGCCTCGAGTGGGAGAACGACGGGCACTACGACGTCAACACCGACTCGTACACGTACATCGCGATGAACGTGGGGCAGACCGAACTCGAGGGTGTCGTCGCGACCGTCAGGGTTGTCTTCGGCCCGGTCGGCCTGCGCGCAGATCACTGCATTGGCTGGACCGACAGCGGGCAGCCGGCCGGCCCGGGTCAGCCGTTGAAGTTCACCTTCTGGCTCGAGCGCCAGCTGACCCGGGACGAAGATATCGACATCGAGCTGCGACTTCCCGACGAGAACGGCGGGGCTACCTTCGCTCCGACCCTATCGGGCTACCTTCAGGCGTACGCCCGCGGCGAATCGGTCGATTGAGTGACGCGGAAAGGCTCCCGGCGTATCACCGGGAGCCTTTCCAGTACTGGTGTCACGATCAGTCAACGTAGGCCATGACACCCATCTCGGCAATGTCGACGCCAGCGATCTCTTCTTCCTCGGGCGGGCGGATGCCACCCTTGGTCAGCTTGTCCTGGATCTTGAAGAAGGCATAGGCGATAGCGAGAATGACCGTGAGAATCACCACCGCCCCCAGAAGCTGGGCACCGAACTGACCGAACTTGCCCTCGATCAGGCCTTCGATCTTCTTCGGCTCGCCGGCATCGTCGACAGCACCGTTCCAACCTGCCCCGTAGAGACCATTCGCAAAGATTCCGACACAGAGCACGCCGAAGATGCCGCCGACACCGTGAACGGCGATCGCGCCGACCGGATCGTCGACACCCTTGCGCTCGATGAACATCGCAGCCTCGATCACGAGGACCGCGGCGACTGCACCGATGAGCGCAGCGGCCCACGGCGCCACAAACGCGCAGGGCGCTGTGATGGCGACGAGGCCGGCAAGCATACCGTTGACCATCATGCCGGGATCGGGCTTTCCGGTCTTGGCCATCATGTAGTACATCGCTACGACCGAGCCGACGGCGGCCGCGATGGCGGTGTTGGCTGCAACCGTTGCGAACTGAATGTCGGTGGCAGCGAACGTCGAGGCCGCGTTGAAGCCGAACCATCCGAACAACAGGATGAAGCAGCCGAGCTGGGCCATCGGGATGTTGTGGCCAGGGATGGCGTTCGGCTTGCCGTCGGGGCCATACTTGCCGATGCGTGGACCAAGAACGATTGCGCCGGCGAGCGCTGCAGCGCCGCCGACTGCGTGCACCACGCCCGAACCGGCGAAGTCGACATAACCGGTGCCGAGGCTCATCGTGTCCCATGTCTTGGCCAACCAGCCGCCGCCCCATGTCCAACTGGCGAACAGCGGGTAGTAGATGGCGCCACAGAACAAGCCCCAGATCGCGAAGCTCTTCCACTTCCAGCGCTCGGCCATGGCCCCCGTCGGGATCGTGGCCGTGGTGTCCATGAAGGCAACCATGTACAAGAAGAAGGCGAGCAGTGCCGGGGTGGCGCCGTCACCGAGATGGTCCCAGCCCTTCCAGAGGAAGACCCAGTTGCCGGAACCGATCAGTGGATCGGCGCTCATGGGGGTGGTGAGCCCGAAGAGCGAGTAGGTGAAGCCGCCGAACGCCAGCGGAAACCCGACGAACAAGAACCCGACGAAGCCGAGGCCGAAGATCATGAAGTTCGTGCTCATCACGTGCGCGGCGTTCTTCTTCTGGGTGAAGCCCGTCTCGACGAGCGCGAAGCCCGCCTGCATGAAGATGACGAGTACCGCTCCGATCACCACCCACAGCAAGTTGACCTGGGTGCCGAGCACGGCAACCGGGTCTTCGTCGGCCGCGAACGCAGTACCTCCGATGAACAATGTGGTCAAGCCGGCGCCAAGAGCGCCGCCTCCTATGTACTTGAGTGCTTTGCGCACTACGTCCTCCCGATTGGTAGGGGCTAGGTAAGAGACAACTGCCGGCTGCATTGGCGTCAGTCACGCGCACGATATGTGAGCCACGTTTCCCTAAGGTCGCCCCTACATTTCGGCTATGTGGCTATCGTGCGCGCTCGCCACGGCAGCGTTATCTGATGGAAACAATCCGGCGACAATTCAGACACAATGCCCAACTACGGTCCGCTCTTCATGCCACGTTCAGCGATGACAGGCGGGAGCCACGAGCCCGACATCGACTTCGTTGCCTCGAGGCTGCGCCTCCACAACGATGCCGGCAGCCTTGTCGTGGTGCATGCCGCCGGAGCGAACCCGGCTCCGCTCGCGGATCGGCTTCGCGATGTCGCTCTGGAACTGAACGTCGTCGCTGTTGGACGGACGATGCTCGAGCGTTTGGTCGCACTCTCCCCCGACGTTGTCGTGCTGGATCATGTGGCGAACGGGTTCGACGTCGTACGGGTGTGCCGAGACATTCGGGAGACACTTGCGGCTCGAATCGTTGTGGTGGCCGACGACGCCGATTTCACCAACGAATCCCTGCAGATCGCCACGTTCGACTCGGGCGCCGACGACTTCGCGTCGCGATCGCTGTCGACCGCTGTACTCGCCGCTCGAATCCGAGCCGGGCTCCGCAGCCAGAAGTCGGTGGTGACGGGCCAGCGGCCGCGCATCGCGATGGGAGAGGTCGTACTCGACCTCGATGCGCATGCCTTGTACATCGCCGGCGCGCAGGTGAAGTGCCCGCCTGTTCAGTTCCTGCTACTCACGGTGCTCGCCAAGCAACCCAATCGGGTTGTCGACCGCGACAGTCTGCTCTCGACGGTGTGGGGAGCGCAGCCCGACACCGTCGATCCCCGAAGGCTTCGGATAGCGATCAGCACGCTGCGCCACCTTCTCGATAGTGGCGCTCAGCGCCCACGGATCGAGACCATCTCACACGTCGGCTATCGGCTGGTCGTCGACGACATCACATCGTAGCGAGCCACGCTTCGTGCGCCGTGCGAGCACTCGTCCACAGCCGATCCTTCGCATCCACGTCGACATCGTCGAGACGAAGCAGGAACTCGTCGGCGAGCAGGGCAAACCAGTCGTCTCGATCTGTCACGAAGCTCGTGGAAACACCGTTCGCGTCGCGTCGCCCGTATGTGAGCGCCCGGATCCAAATGACGCTGCGTTGCCGTCGACGCTGAGCAGTGACGTTTCGAACGAAGCCCGAATCTGGCGAGGTCGACAGATGCGCGTGCCGGCTCGCAAAATCGTCGAGGGCCGCGAGTGACGAGCGGAAGTTCATTCCGGCAAACGAGCCTTCTGGGTCGTGAGCCAGGTGCCAGTCGCCGATCCCGCCCGGTGTCTCGGTCAGTACAAACGTCATCGGGCCCTGCTCGTAGGTGCCGGCAAGCAGCGGCAGAGGTTCATACAGCGCATCGCCCAGCCCGGCATCGACGTACCAACTACCAGCAGGGTTGTCGTCGGTCGGGAGGCCGGCGACGGTGATCACGAGATGGTTGGTGAGATCGTCGGCCAAGGGCTCGACACGATGAACGCCACCCACGTGCAACGACACGTCGTACCCCAAGGTTGCGAGCAGACGCGCCAACGAGCCGTTGAGATGGAAGCAGTAGCCGCCGCGCCCGCCATAGGCGATGCGTTCCATCGCCGGGCCGGTGGCGATGCCCCATCGCTCGCCGAGGTGGATCCACGTCGTCTCGTATGGCACACGGTCGACGTGGGCGCAGTGAATCCGGAACAGAGCCTCGACCGATGGTGGCTCAGCATCCACGCCGAGCCTGCCAAGGTACGCATCGATCAGGTCTGTTCGGCCATGCACGCTCCCGCCCATCTCGCCACCAAAGCTAGTCCGCACGTAGGCTCCTGACTCGATGATCGGGTGGTCGGGTGGTCGGGTGGTCCGCGCAATCATGTTGGTCAGTTGCGCCGTGGTCGGTTGCTCGGGTGGCGATGCGACGGCGCCGACCACGACTGCGGCGACCGATCCGGCAGGCACACCACCGTCAGACGCCGTGACGACCACCACCACCGCCATACGGCCACCGCTCGTTGGCGCGGTAGTGTGCGCGCCCGCGCCAGCAGCGGCGTGCTCGTTTGCCGAATCGTTCGATCCGCCGATCGGGCCGGCCGCCGACCTCACCGGCATCGACCTGCGCGGCGCGACCATCGGCGAGGAGGTCGACCTCAGCGATGCGGTGCTCGTCGGCGCCCGGCTCGACGATGCCACCGTTGTCGGGAAGCTGACGGGTGCCGACTTGACCAACGCGTCGCTCGCAGGTGCCGATCTATCGGGCACCGATCTGACCGACGCGACGTTGACCGGTGCGACCCTGACGGGTGCACAAGTGAACGCAACGCTGTTCGATACAAACGGCCTGGCAACGGCGACGATGACACAGGCGACGGTGGGTGTCCGCGGCGGCGAGACATTGACGGGTGTCGATCTCAGTGGGTTCGACCTCACCGGCGTAACTTTCAACAGTCAAGCCAGCGGACCAATATCGATGGCCGCGGCGCGTTTCACGGGTGCCACGCTGACGGGTGCGTCGTTCCTCCGCGTCGACCTCACCGCTGCAACCTTCACCGACGCCGTGTTCGCCGTCGAGGGCGGTACGGAGCCGAGCTTCCGCGAGACGAGATGCCCCGACTTCCTGCCTTCCGACGACACTCTGACGGGCCGAGCCGGGTGCCGCCTGTAGGGCGCTCGACTCGTGCGGGCCTCGTGTTACGCGCGTCTCATCTCCGTCGGTGTCTGCAACAATCGTGGTGTGCCGGGTGCAGGTGTCGACTCTGCCGTCATGGAGCGATTTCGTGCGGGCGACGACGACGCCGTTCGAGCGCTCTATCGTCAGTACGGCCGTCTTGTTTTCACGATCGCAGTGCGCATCCTCGGCGACCGTCAGCTGGCTGAAGATGCCACCCAACAGGCGTTTCTCCAAGCGTGGCGCGCCGCCTCGACGTTCGACATGGACAGGGACCCGGCACCGTGGCTGGCTACTATCACTCGCCGGGTAGCCATCGACATGCAACGCAGCGAGGCGCGCCGTCCGACAACTTCGCTCGAAGTCACCAGCGCTGACGAACCGGCATTGGTCAGCCTGCCGCCGTCGGCAGAGGCAGTGTGGGAGACATGGCAGGTAAGGGCCGCTATCGACGCGCTTCAGCCCGACGAACGTGTCGTGGTGCGATTGCAGCATCTCGAGGGTCACAGCCAGAGCGAGATTGCAGAACAGTTGGGGTTGCCCCTCGGTACCGTGAAATCGCGCTCGCATCGTGCCCACCAGCATTTGGCGACTCGTCTCCGTCATCTTCGAGAACCGATCGATGATGGATGACGTACTGGTGGGTGTGCGGTGACTTCGATGACTGGACCGCTGAACTGGATTGGAGGTGGTGGCGATGAATGAGAACGAGGAAAACGATCTGCTCGAGCCCGACATCCTCGCACTCCTTGGCGACCCGTCTCTGTGGCAAGAGCCCAGTGATCAAGTGGAAAGCCGGATCGTCGCCGGCATCGCCGACGAGCGGCGTGTTGTCATTCCGATCGGGCGTGCTCGACGTGCGTGGCCGGGCCGACTCGCTGCGGCCGCGATCGGTGCCGCCGCTGCCGCGGCCGTGGTACTGATCGCGGTACCTCGCGACGACCTGCAATCGGCCGACGCCAAGATCGACATCGTCGGTACGGACCTCGCGCCAGATGTCAGCGGCACCGCCGGCATCACCGAGCTCTCATCCGGCATCCGCATCGACTTCTCGGTCACCGGTCTGCCGCGCCGCGATGGCGACGACTTCTACCAGGGTTGGCTCAAAAATTGTGCGGGCACGGCACTGGTGCCGATTGGCACGTTCCACGAGCTCGACGAGGCGACGGGATGGGCAGGCGTTGCGATTGCCGACTTCCCGGTTCTCACCATCACTCGTGAGAGCGTTGCCCCGCCCAAGGACGCCGCCCAGGGTTCCTCCGGCGAAGTCGTGGTCAGCGGAGCGCTGGCACAGTGTCCTGAGTGAGCATCGCTCACCCGCTCAGGAGTTCGCAGGCCATTGCAGACCGGCACTGTCGACGGCGGATTCGATCGAGGCGATCAGGGCGTCGGGAGAGCCAGCGCAGGCGTTGAGCTCATCGGGTGGAACAAGCACGAACAGCCCACGGTCTGTTGCGGCGACGACGATCGGTGACGTGTCGTTGCTCACCGCTCGCACCGCCGATGGTTGATCGTTGCGGTGGTAGCAATCGAACGCGACTGGCAGCATGAGCTTGCTTGCCCTCCAGTCGTCCCGTTCCCTGACGAGCCCGTGGGTGATGTCGCACAGTGCACAATGGGCTCGACCGAGACGAGCGCCGATCCAGTACGCGGCTTCGCCAATGATCGTGCCGTCCGCGTTGTAGACACCGATCAGCCTGGTGATGATTGGTCGATCGGCCTCGCCACTCGTCATACGGACCACAGTCTGTCAGCTATCGTGACTGGGTGAACCGTTGCCGCGACGGTGGCCGTTCTGTACGTCCGGGATGGTGTCGTGATGGCCCAGAGGCCGAGTATGCCGATCAAAAAGACGAAGGCTCCCAGCGTCATCGCGACGCAACCGAACGGCGCGGTCGACGGCGCTTTGCTGGAAGTCGTCGACCGTCCGGAGACAGTTTTCAAGATGGCCTCGCTGCCGGCGCGAGGGATGCGAGCGATGCACGCAGCCATCAAACGCGATCTCGGTGTCATGCTGTCTTCGACTGGTCGCGGCCGCACGCTCGCTCAGCAGTGGATGATCTTCGGCGGTGTCCAAGCGCGTTATCGGCCGTGCTCGCTGGAAGAATTCACCAGCAATCGCGCCCTCGACAGAGAGCTGACAAAGGTCTTTCCTGCTCCAGATCGTGATGCTGTGGCCACGTTGCTGCCGGGTGTCGTGATCGCCGAATCCGATCATTGGACGAAGATCCCGTTTGCAAACGGGAAGCTTCCGGCAACGGCTGCCGTGCCCGGCACGTCACCGCACGGACTGTGGTGCGCCGACGATCTCGCGTTGCCAGACGGAGCCGATACGGGCAACGCTCCCGACAACCTCAGCGACGAGGTCGTGGACTGGCTGTTCACACACGAACTCGACTTCGGCTTCGCACATGGAACGAGGAGCGAGAAGTGGCACGTGCAGTGGTACATCGGTGACACAGTTCCACCTGCGGTGCTGACGTTCGAGGAAACACATCCGCAGGCGAGAATAGAGTTGGTCCCGCGCGCAGAAGAGGAGGACGACATGGTCAAGGCAATCAAGGCAGCGGACTCCGACGCGATATTCACCGCGTCGGGCATCGTCGCGTCCTGGGTGAGCGACCCGGTCGACTACGAGAATGCAGTCCGCGCCGGGCTCGCCCCGCCCATGGACAGGGTGGAGACCGTGGACCGAGCGATATTCGGTGCCCTGAGACTCGTCGGCCAGATTCCTCCCGGTTTCACGGCAGCCGACTTCCAGGAAGTCATCGACGATCAGCCTGGCTAGTCTCATAGCCGTCGTTGACATTCTCGCCAAGGACCCGGTCCTTCTTGCGTTCCTCGCCATTGCCCTCGGCGCTGTTCGTCGGACTCGCCATCGGAGCGGTCGACGATTCGTTCGGTAGCACCCAAGGTCTCACCGTGCTGCGCGAGCTCGGCCTGGTGTTGTTCACCTACACGATCGGGCTGGCCTCGGGACCGACGTTCTTCAGCGGCATGCGGCGTGGGGGCGTCGTGGCATGCACCATGACTGTCGGGTTGATCCTTGGCCTCGCCGGCTTGTGCTCGGCGGTGGCGTCGGTGCTCCGCCTCACTTCTGCCGAGACAGCCGGATTGTTCGCGGGCAGCACCACCAACACTCCGGCGCTCCAGGCCGCCTCCGATGCGCTGACCGCCGGCAATCCTGTCGTCGCCTATTCACTCGTCTATCCAGCAGCGGTGGCCGCCATGCTCGTGACGACGACGTTGGTGCTCGGTCGTCACCTGCCACTACAGGCAACACTCGAGCGTCCTCCACCGGCAGCGCCCGAGCGGGTCATCACGTGGACCGTCGAGGTGACCGCGACCGACCTGCCGTCGCTCGACGAGCTGCAGTCGCGCTACGACGGAATCGGCTTCAGCCGCTTCGAGCGCGCGGGCAAGGTGCAAATCGCGCTCGCCGACCAACGCCTCGAGCATGGCGACGTCGTAGTCGTACTCGGGCCTGAGGCGGCCGTTACCGATTTCGCTCGCGACGTCGGCGAGCGCAGCGACCGACACCTCCCACTCGACCGAACCCAGCTCGACTTCAGACGAATCGTCGTGTCCAACCGCCGGCTTGCGGGTCAGCGCCTCGCCGATCTCGACCTGCCACGTCGGCGTGGCGCTCGGCACCGCGTCGTTGCGCGATCGTGACGCGTCACGGGCTCGAACTCGTTGCCGCCGGCGCGGCAATCGCCGTCGTGTTCGCCGCGATCGTGCCGCTGGCGGCCACGCTGGTCGCGCGCCGCGACGCAGTCGAGGCGGCAGGAATGCTGGCTGGCATCGAGACCCAACCGGCCGCTCTGGCCTTCGGCCTCGAGCGCTCCGACGGCGACGACCGACTGAGCCGGGCCTACGCGCTCGTGTTCCCCGTGGCAATGATCAGCAAGATCGTCGTCGTCCAGTTCCTGGTGTGACTGTTGTTTCGAACCTCACTGCAGCACCTCGGGGAAGCCGGGCGCTCGTAGGTCGGTGCCCACGGCGTCTTCCAGCAACTTGACGACCTGCGATGACCATGCCCCACCGCCGTACTGAGCCTTCGAGCGAACGAACGTCTGTTCAACCAACCCGGCGACGTCCAGTGGTACGCCGAACTCGCGGCCCATTTGCATCGCGAACCCCAGATCCTTGAGAGCGAGATCCATGGTAAACCCGATGTTGTAGCTGCCGTTCAAGATCAACTGGCTCTCGGTCTCGTGCACGAAGCTGTTGCCCGAGCTATGGAGAATCGCCTCGAACGACTTGGCCAGATCGAGACCGCCTCGCTTGGCGAGCATCAGTGCCTCGCCGGCCGCGACCAGATGGACGAAGGCAAGCATGTTGGTGATCACCTTGATGATCGCTGCGTTGCCGAGTGGACCCATGTACAGGATCGGGCTTCCCACCGCCTCCAGCAGGTGGCGATGCTGCTCGAACACCTGCTCATCGCCGCCGACCAGCACCGTGATGTCGCCTTCGGCGGCTTTGTGGACTCCTCCGGTGACGGGGCACTCCAACATGCTGACGCCCAGCTCGGCGCACCGCGCCGCCAGTCGCAACGTCTCACTGCGATCGTTGGTGCTGTTGTCGATCCACGTGCCGCCGGCCGCCAGGCCCTCGAGAATGCCCTTCGGACCGCAGACCACCGCGTCGACGACTGCAGGTGACGGCAGGCAGGTGAACACGACGGTCGACTGTGCAGCGACCTCAGCAGCGGACTCGGCCCAGGTGGCGCCCGCAAGAATCAAGCCATCGGCAAGGTCACGATGGAGATCGGTCACTGTGACCTGGTGGCCTGCTCGCAGCAGACTCGTCGCCAGATGAACTCCCAGATTGCCGAGTCCGACGTATCCGACCTGTTCAGCCATCGCTACAGTCTTCGTCTCCGGTGAGCTTCGGTCAAAGTGGGGATTGAAAGCACGAATGACGATCACAGAATTTGCCATGGGGTACTTCGGGCTCGGCGGCAAGAACGCCATCGTCACCGGCGGCAACACCGGTCTCGGGCAGGCATTCACACTCGCCCTCGCCAAGGGTGGCGCCAACGTGTTTGTTCCGAGCATCATCGACGACACCAACGCTGATGGAAAGGGTGGTACGCGTGAGATGGTCGAGGCCGCAGGCGTCCGCTACCAGTTCATGCAGGCCGACATCACCGAGGCCGACACCCCCAAGGGGATCGTTGATGCGTGCGTCGAACAGTTCGGCTCCGTCGACATCCTCGTCAACAGCGCCGGCGTGTGCCCGCTCGCGGAAGTGCTCGACTTTGGCCGCGAACAGTGGGACACGACCGTGCAGATCAACCTGACGGCGGCGTTCGAGATGAGCTACGAGGTCGCCCAGCGGATGGTTCCGCAGCGCAGCGGCAAGATCATCAACATCTGCTCGATGTTCAGCTTCCTCGGTGGCCGGCTGTCACCGGCCTACGCGGCGACGAAGCATGGCATCGCCGGCCTCACGAAGGCCTACTGCGACGAGCTCGCCCAGTACAACATTCAGGTCAACGGCATCGCGCCCGGCTACTACGCGACGGCGATCACCGCGACCACCCGGAGCAACCCGGAGACCAGCCGCCGAGTGCTCGACCACATTCCCGCCGACCGCTGGGGCGACCCGGTCGACCTGATGGGCGCCGTCGTCTTTCTCGCCAGCCGCGCCTCGGACTACGTCAACGGCCACATCCTCGCTGTGGACGGCGGCTACCTCGTCCGCTAGGCCGAGGGGAATCGACATGATCGCCAAGACACCATGATGGAGAGCCCATACCTCATCGGCGTCGACTGCGGTACCCAGAGTGCGAAGGTCGTCGTCTACGACGCTGCCGGCAACGCCGTTGCGCGCGGCCAGCACGCCCTGCAGCCGATGAGCCGACCCCGCCATGGCGTGGCCACCCATCCCGACGACGACCTCTGGGTGTCGATCGCCGCGGCGAGTCGCCAGGCACTGGCGGCGTTCACCGGCGACATCACCGCGATCGTCGGCGTCGGCTTGTGCCCTATCCGATGTTGCAAAGCGTTCCTCAAGGCTGACGGATCGCTGGTGGAACCGGTGATCAGCTGGATGGACGACCGCGCCTACCAGCCGTACATACCGGAGGACCCCGCTGTCGCATACGCCACGACCTCGTCGGGGTATTTGGCCCACCGTTTCACGGGCATGTTCAGGGACACTGCCGCCAACAACATCTTGTCGCAATGGCCGATCGACACCGATACCTGGCACTGGAGCGACGACGCTGTGCTGTACGAGCGGTTCGGTGTCACGCGCGACATGCTGTTCGAACTGCAGATGCCCGGCGACATCATCGGGGGCGTCACACCGGAGGCGGCCGAGGCCACCGGCATCCCGTTCGGCGTGCCGGTCGTCGCCACAGCCAATGACAAAGCGGTGGAGATGCTCGGCTCGGGTTCCCTCGGCGAGACGACAGCACTGGTGTCTCTCGGCACCTACATCGCAGCGATGGTTCACGGGCATGAGAACCACAAGGCGCCACGACACTTCTGGTCAAACTTCGCCTGCATACCGAACCGCTACCTCTACGAGAGCAATGGGGTGCGCCGTGGAATGTGGACGCTCACCTGGTTCTTGGATCTCCTGGGCGAGGAGGTCGCCGAACGCGCCACGTCGATGGGGCTATCGAGGGAGGAATACGTCGAGCGCGAGGCGGCACAGATCTCCGCCGGCAGCGACGGACTGATGACGGTGCTCGACTGGCTGGCGCCAACTGACAAGCCCTTTCGAAAGGGCATGATGCTCGGCTTCGACGCTCGCCATTCCCGAGGCCACGTCTACCGTTCGATTCTCGAGTCGATCGCGTTGACGATGAAGCACCACGTGGATGCGATGTGCGCCGAGCTAGGTATCACGCTCGAGGAGATCGTGCTGTCAGGCGGGGGTTCCAACAGCGCGTTGTTCATGCGCATCTTCGCCGACGTGTTCGGCATTCCCGCCACACGTAGCGTCGATGGCGGCGGTGCCAGTCTCGGTGCCGCCATGTGCGCTGCCGTCGCCGCCGGCCTGTACCCCGATATCGAAACGGCTGCGGCCAAGATGGCAAAGATACGCGAGTCATTCGCACCCGATGCAGCCAATGGCGCGGTCTACCAGCGCATGAGCCAGACCGTCTATCACGACATCCGCAGTCACACCGATGCGCTCTTCGAGCGTTCCTATCCCCTCTTCCACTGAACGAATGCTCTAGAAAAGGCCGCCGCTATGCCCCTCAACCGTGATGCCATTGTCGAACATCTGCAACAGATCGTGGGTGGCGAGCGCGTCCTCACCGACGAGCACCTACTGCAGCAGCGCAGCATCGACAACTTTCGCAAGCTGCAGAACATCTTCGGCGTGTACACGATGCCGGTTCCGAGCGCCGTGGTGATGGTGCGCAGCACCCAGGAGGCCGCTGCCGTGCTCTCATTCGCCGACCAACACGGAGTGAACGTGGTGGCCCGCACGGGTGGCACCGCCACCGAGGGTGGGCTGGAGACTCCTGTCGAGAACTCGATCGTGCTCGACGGCTCGCAGATGAACGAGATCATCAAGATCGACGAGTACAACATGCAGGCCACCGTTCAATGCGGCGTTCCACTCCAGGTGCTCGAAGACCGAGCTCGCGAGCTGAGTCTGACGACTGGCCACTCGCCACAGTCGAAGCCGGTGGCCCAGATGGGCGGCCTCGTCGCCACTCGTAGCATCGGCCAGTTCTCGACCCTCTACGGCGGAATCGAAGACATGGTGGTCGGTGTCGAAGTGGTCTTCGCGGGTGGCCGAGTGTGTCGAATCAAGAACGTGCCGCGCCGCGCCGCAGGTCCCGACATCCGCCACATCGTCATCGGCAATGAGGGCGCACTCTGCTTCATCACCGAGGTGACGGTGAAGCTCTTCCCCTACATGCCGCAGAACAACACTTTCCTCGGATGGACCCTGAAGAACATGAAGACCGGGTTCGAGGCGTTGCGTGAGGTGATGGTGGCCGGCTACAAACCGTCGGTCGCCCGCCTCTATGACCAGGAGGACGGTCAGTTGCACTTCTCCGACTTCGCGTCACCGGACGATTGCGTATTGCTGTTCATGGCCGAAGGCGCGGCCGGGATCGCCAAGGCCACGGCCGAGGGCATCGCCGAAATCGTCGCCCGCCACTCGGAGTGCCAGCCGGTCGACAGCCAGGTGATCGCCGAATGGTTCGACGATCTTGTCTGGGGACCCGACAAGATCAGCCGCGAGGACGAACGGATCCGCACCACCCGCAACGTGAACCGCACCACCGAGATCTCGGCGGACTGGAGTTCGATCAACGACATCTACGTCAGTGCGCTTGCGCGGATTCGACAAGAGATCCCTGGCATCACCCTGCTTGGCGGGCACTCGTCGCACAGCTACATCAACGGCACCAACATGTACTTCAACTACTTCTACGATCTCATCGACTGTGCGCCAGAGGACGAGACCACGAAGTACTACTTGCCGATCATCGCCATCATCTGCGAAGAGACCCTTCGATACGGCGGCTCGATCGTCCACCACCACGGCATCGGCAAGGCCCGAGCCCCATGGGTGACAGAAGAGTACGGGTCGTCGTTCGCGATGCTCAAGACACTCAAGGACGCCTTCGACCCCAACGGCATCATGAACATGGGAACGATCATCCCTCGTTGATGGGTCCGTCACAAGACGTCGTCCCGCGGTGGACGACTGCGCCGATTGTCAGGGAGATCGTCAGGCGGATGCGGCCGGGTTGCTCGACGAGGATGCGCAGCCAGCCGTTATCGGTCGACGCAATGCAGGCAGCGCCTTCCGACACTCTGTACAGATCGGTGAATCTGAACTTCAACGTCGTCCACCCGGTGCGCGTCGTGTGGATGGTGAGCTCGTCGGGTTGCACGTCGATGACGGTGGCACCGTTGTCGACAAGCGGCGATGCGTCGGCAACCGCGTAGACCTGCCAGTCGTCGTTCTCCCAAACCTCGCGCAAGTAGCTCGGTCTGCTGCGGATGACAGCCGCTTCGTCGAGCGACATGTCCCGCAGCCTTCCCAGCGGTAAGGCGACGATCGAGACTGCGTGCTCGAGCAACCAACGGTGATAGGTGTCGGCATCGAGTCGACCCGTGTAGAACTCGGGGTTCAGGGCGCGATCGAGCTGGGTTTCCCAACCACGTGCAATCCCGTCAATCCGAAGCGCCAACGTGTCGGCATGCGCGAACGTCTGTGTCGGCACGACTTCGATTCGCAGCGGGTGTGGAAGCGTATCGAGGTAAGACACCAGCGAGTCGTAGTAGCTCGCGCTCGCTGTTCGGTCTGCAGGCTTGAACGCCATCGAGATGTATGCCGCGTTCCAGATCAGGCAGGCAGCAACGATCGCCGGAACCATCGTGCGACGATGCCGTCCGAGGGTGAGCGCCGCGGCTGGGCCAGCGACGAGCCAGCCCAACCGCACCACGTTTCCACCCAAGGGCGACTTGACCACGAACGCGCCGAGGGCAACAACGCCATACACGATCGCCGCCCAACGGACGAAGGGAACTGCTCTGCCACACCAGCCCGCTCCGACTACCGCTGCCGTCAGCAGCACGAGACTGCCGGCTGTGAACGGGAACCAGCCGCCCTCGGGAAACAGAACGATGAGCGTGCCGATCGGAACAACGGCCGCCAGCGAACCGACCACGAGCAGCCCCCGCGGCGCTGAGCGAGCGAACCATGCTGCGACCATGATCACGACCAACGACAGCGCTCCCAGCGGTGACGACAACCCGCACAGTGCAGCGCAGCCCGCCAAGAGCCACGGGCGTTGACGCTGCAGCAACAACAGGGCCAACGCGCCGAACATCACGGCCGGCAAGAACGTGAGTCGACCACCCCAGAGGTTCACACCGCACCCACATGCGAACAGCACCACCCCAATCACCGGATCAGCAAGCGCGGGCGTGGTGCTGCGCCAGCGTTCGATCAGCAGGACGAAGCACCATGTCGCTACGAGGACCGAGACCACCGACACCGGGACCACGCCGAACAGAGCTCCGAGTACCGGCGACACCACGCCAAAGCCCGGCAGCGGGTGGCCACCGAACCACAGGTTGTTCCACAGGTACACGCCCCGACTCGCCAGCTGCGCCCGGAAGTGACCGCTGGCGAAGTCCTGCGACGTCGGGTTGACCAACAGGTACATCAGACAGATCGCACCGGCGAACATCATTCCGATGAGGCGGACTCGTCGCGAGTCCGCCTCATCCACCGGCAGTGCGAACGCCGGCCCGAAACCAGCACCCGCGACATCAACGTCGGCAGACATCAGTCACCCATCGTGGTGGCCGTGCTGGCGTTCGAGGCTGGGAACCTTGATCACGATGAACTCGCTGTCGTCGGCCAATGCGGGGTTGCGCCCCGTGTTGGGGAAGTTGTTGTCGCAGCCGAGCAACACCTTTGCGTCAGAGATCACATGCAGCGCCTCGATGGACTCGCACGTCACCTGGAACGGATTGCCGAGACCGATGTCCCCATCGTGGAGCGGCGGCAACGACAGCAGATCGGGATCCGGCACCGCCGCCAATTCGACGACAAGGGTCTTGGTCGTTGTGCCACCGGCGGCATCGAGGTCAACCTGATAGACCGGACGTGCGGTGGCCGTCGCCCCTCGCCCACCGTCGCGTTCGATCACCACCAGCCGGTGATTGTCGAGTGCCTGCGCGTCGGCGATGAATCGAACGGGATCGTCGGTGTGGTAGTCGGCCAATCTCGTGAATCTTCCGCTGCTGGTGCGGTACTTGTAGATGCGCCGCGTGAGCGGGTCGTCGCCGACCACCGCGCCCTCCATCACGACGACGAGATCACGCCCGTTCGGTGTGATGGCCATCGCCTCGATCCCCCGGCTATTGAGCACCGTTGGCGTACCCACACGATGCGGGTTGTTCGGCGAGATCAGGCCGTCGGCAAGATCGATCGGCGCCTCGAGGAGACGACCCGTTGCGTCGAAGTGCAAGATCCAAGGTCCGAACTCGTCACCAACCCACAGGTCACCGTGGCGATCGCGCTGCGCCGACTCCGGGTCGATGTCACCACCGGTCAACCAGCGCTCGGCCGTCCCCCTGCGCACGATCGGGAACCCGATCAGTCCGTCGGGATCGGCGAACTGGATGAAGTCGCCGACCGCCACGGTACCGGACCCACCCTTGTCGGTCTTGAAGTCCGGGGCGAGGTAGTACGCGCGTATCAGGAAGTCTTGCGAGTTGGCTTTGCCGCCGAAGCCGTTGTCGGGCATCACCAGGTATTCGCCCCAGCGGCGACCGGCCAGGATCGCCGAAAAGCCCTCGACAGGCTGCGATGGCGTCGGGAAGTGCACGCCGTTGATCACAGTCTCGGTCTGGCCGGCAGGCACCAGACCGGATCCAGAGGGCGGGCCCGGGGCATACGTCTCTACTGGCAAAACCGCCCGACCGACCAGGCGGGGATTGTCACGGCCGTGAGCTCTATCGGCAGTTGCAACTGGCGCCGGGACAAGGGTCAGGATCGCGGCGGCAACACCGGCACGCCTCAATCTGCGTGTGTTCATGGGAATACTCCTTTGGAGAGGTGAAGGACCGATCGTCCGCCGATGCGCGTCCTGGACACAACGGGCCACGGTCACGTCGCGGCCCGGCCATGTCCCGGCCATGTCCCGGCCCTCGGACGGGCACATCTCGGGACAGGAGTACCATCCGTCCGGTACGCCCCCCGTCGTACTGTTGGCTCGGAGGAGACACATGAAGGACAACGGGGCGACGACGGCAGGTTCCGCCGGCCGAGTGATGGGCTTGGGGACGAGTGTGCTCGCCGCTGCCATCGGCCTGGCGGCAGTTGGTGTCGTGCTCGGGCTGCGCATCGCCAACCACGGCCCCGAGCCGAACGATCTGAACTGGTGGCTCGTGGCCTGGCTCGTCGTCGGTCTCGTCGACGCGTTGGCCGGCGCCGCTCTGGTGACCCACTACGGACACCGCCGCCTGGCCGGTTGTCTCCTGATCGCGGGCGCTGCACTCGTCGTCGTGGCCGTGGCCATGCAGGCCCGCGGCTACACCGCATCGATCGACCAGGCCGGCGGCTGGGACGACCTCGCCCGTGCCGAGGCGTGGGGCCGCCCATTGTCCGCAGGCGTGCTCGCCGCGCTCGTGCCGTGGGAGCTCGCCATCACAGGCCGGCGACCGCGGTACGAGGCCGTGTGGTGGGCCACCGCAGCGCTCATTGCCGTGATCGTCATCGGCGAAGCCTCCGGCGCTCGCTCGCCGGGGTTGGATGTGGTTGACGTGGCGACGTGGCTCGTCGCCGTGTCCGCCACCGCCGCGACGGCGCGACTTGCGGTTCTGTGGCGGGCGGCTACGCGACACGACGATGATCCGCTTCCGGGGTGGCTCGCCGTCGGCGCCGCCGGCGCCTGGCTCGCGGTCGTACCCGAGCGGTTCGGCATCTGGGGGTGGAGTTTTCCTGGCGACGACGTCGTCGGTCCGCTGCTACTCCTTGCCACCTTGCCCGTGTTGACTGTCGCCGTGCTCGTGAGAGCGCTCCGCGACCGGCCCGGACGCTTCCACGGGGTTGCTCACGACGTCATCGGCTGGCTGGCGTTCTCGTGCGCCATCATCATCGTGTACACCGGCGTCGTCGCCGGCCTCGGACAGCTCGTCGGCGGCGATGGCCCGACGTGGCTGCTCGTCGCGACGACCGGCGTCATCGCGGTCTTCGCCGAGCCGGCCAGGCGACGTATTCGCGGGGCCGTCGACCGGCTCGTGTGGGGAGCCCGCGATGACCCGCTCGAGGTCGTGCGCGGGGTCGTCGACCATGTCGGCACAGACTCCGGCGATGAACTGCTGCCAGCACTCGTCGCCAGCCTGCAACGCGAGCTTCGCCTCGACGCCGTGGCGATCGACGTTCGCACCCCCGACGGCTGGCGTCGCGAGGCGGCGATTGGCCCACCGACCACGTACGAGCGGGTCGTGCAGCTGCTGCAGCGCGATGAGGTCGTCGGGCGACTGGTCGTCGGCTGGGAACACGGCCCGTCCCTCCGGGCCCGTGACGAGCGAGTGCTGGCCGAGCTGGCCGGACCACTCGGCCTTGCCGTCGGATGGGTCCGTCTGGCCAGCGACCTGCGTCGATCGAGCGTTTCCATCGTGTCGGCCCGCGAGGAGGAACGGCGGCGTTTGCGGCGCGATCTCCATGACGGTCTCGGTCCGGCATTGACGGGTGTGTCGCTCGGGTTGCGCACGGCGGTGCGCCAGCTCGAACGCTCACCGT
>JAYTZE010000062.1:0-2173 GCA_043742385.1 Ilumatobacteraceae bacterium | reverse complement strand
TTTGCCTACACACCCAACCCAGGATTCTCCGGCGTCGAAACCATCACCTACACCCTCCGCGACAACCACGGCCTCACCTCAACAGGACTCGCAACCGTCAGTGTCAACACCACTGACCAACCCCCCGTCGCCCAGTCAGCCAGCTACACGGTCCAGGCGGGTGCCACGTTGTCGATCACTCTGTCGGCCGTGGACCCCGACGGACTACCGCTCACGTGGTCGTACATCACCACGCCGGTCGGACAGTTGACCGGTGCTCTCACCGGGGTCGCCCCGGCACTGACGTATACAGCGCCGGCGACCCCGATGACCGACACCTTTATCTACGAGGTCAGCGACGGCGGCTTGACGGCACAGGCGACGATCACGATCACCGTCACCCGTGCCAACGTCGCCCCGGTCGCCGACGACGACATCGCCACCACCACACAGGAGACGCCCATCGCGATCGACGTGCTCGACGGCGATACCGACGGTGACGGCGACACCCTCTCGATCTCCGGCGGTACCAGCGGCACCAACGGACAGGTGGCGTGCACCCCGACCCTGTGCACCTATACACCCAACCCGGGCTTCTTCGGGACCGACACCTTCACCTACACGATCGCTGACGGGTTCGGTGGTGCAGACGAGGGCGCCGTGACCGTGACCGTCGATCCCTCGCCCATCGCCGCAAGCCTGGACCCGGCGAGCCTGACAACAGGTCCTGGTGCGACATCGATCAACCTGGCCGACATTCCCTACGAGCGAATGCGCGTCCTCGACGTCGATGTCTCGAACGCGCCATTGACACAGCACGCCCCTTTCATGAGGCGTTCACCATTCATGAGGCGTTCACCATTCATGAGGCGCTCTCCTGTCGCCGAGTTCGCGCCATTCATGCGACGTTCGCCATTCATGCGACGTTCGCCATTGTCCGAAATCCCCGTCGAGTACCCCGGAGGATGGCCTGCGCTTCTCGCCGGCACGGTGCTGGCCGGTACGCCTACACAAAGTGTCACCCTCGAGGACTTCCTCCTGCTCTACGACGCTCCAGCTACGCTCACCCAGGCGCTGCGGGATCTCACGCTCGAGGACATGTCGTTCTTCGACGGGACACCTGCCGCCGACGCGAGCCCGGCGGCGTTCCTGCTGGGTGCCACCCCGGTGGTCGACCTGCGATTCGGCCTGCAGACGTGGTGCGAACGGCTGGCGGCTGACACGGCCGGCGCGTCGACGTGCGCATTGCTCGGCGTCGGTCCGACGATGACGCTTATGGAGCTTGACGTCAGCGTCGAGGCAGCCAAGGTTCTGGCGCAGCACCCCGATCTGCGCCGCATTCCGCTCGCTGCGAACATCGCCAACCTCACGGGCGCCCCGGTCCTCGACGCCAGGCTGAACGAGCTGAACCTGTTCGCCACCGACCTCGGTCAGATCACCGTGACCGCTGCCCTCGATGCTTTGCCGGCAATGGGCTCAGTGCGAATCGCCGACATCCCGGTCAACGACACCAATCCCGACGATGGCGCCTACGGGCGACGCGACCTCGTCGTCGACTGCACCCACGGTTTCGACTGTTCGGCGGGGGCAACACTCGGCCAGGCACGAACGGCGGGAGCGCTTGTGCTTGGCGCCCGCCTGCAAGACGTCGGCCGAGCATTCTCCGATCACACGGTCGTCGGTGATCCGCCAATCACGCTTCCCCAGATCGCTACGGCCCTGCCGGCCGGTCTCGACCTCAACGATGTGATCGTCGGTTCGTTGGATCAAGCCGACTTCCCCTGGGAGGACGTCGATCTCACCACTGCCGGTCTTCAGGAGTTCGCCCGCACCGGTGCAACGCTCGATTGGAGCCTGAGGATCTCGATATCCAGTGCGCGTGGGGGGCCTGGCCCGTTCGCCACGACGGCCACCATCACGTTGCCACCCGGGTTCCGCTACTTCACGCCCACCCCGGCACGGCCGGCGCCACCGGCCCTCAACACATTGACTCCCGCTGCCGGAACCGCTAGCGGACCCGCGGCGAGCGACGGCCCCAGCGGGCAGGTCCTGGTTTGGAACTTCGCCGACCTGCAGGCCGATACCGACTACACCCTGTCGTTCCGCACGACGCCCGGTCTCGAGCTGGGTGAGGCGCGGGCAGTCGCCAAGGTCGTGATCGCCAACGGCGCCGCCACGACCGCAGGAGTGGTCG
>JAYTZE010000061.1:0-19220 GCA_043742385.1 Ilumatobacteraceae bacterium | reverse complement strand
GCCTTCGCCGCGCCGCCGAGTGGCTCGGGCCGACCTACATCAAGCTCGGGCAGATCATCTCCAGCGGCGAAGGCCTGTTCCCAGCCGAACTGGTCAAGGAGTTCAAGCAGTGCCGCGATCAGGTGCCGGCCGAGCCCTTCGACGCCGTGCGCAAAGTGGTCGAGGAGGACCTCGGTGTGCCGCTCGAGAGCACGTTCTCCAGCTTCGATCGCGTCCCCTTGGCGGCGGCGTCGATCGCTCAGGTCCACGCGGCCACGCTGCACACGGGAGAGAACGTGGTGGTCAAAGTCCAGCGGCCCAGCGTCGCTCGCCTGGTGCGCAAGGACCTGCGAGTCATGGCCTGGCTGGCGCCGCACCTCGTCGGCAGGATCCCGATCGCGTCACTGGCGAATCCCCCAGCATTGGTCGAGCTCTTTGCAGAAACGATCGTCGAGGAACTCGACTTTCGCATGGAAGCCGCCAACATGATCGACATCGCCGTGATGCTCCACGAGCTGAAGCAGACCGGCTATGTGGTGCCCCGCCCACACTCGACGCTAATCACCCGTCGGGTACTGGTGATGGAACGAGTCGACGGATTCAACTTCGATGATGTGGCCGGAATGAAGGACGCTGGCGTCGACACCGAGGCGGTGGTGCGCACGGCCATGATCGCCCTCATTGAAGGCGCGATGGTCTACGGCGTGTTCCACGGTGACCTGCACGGCGGAAATCTCTTCGTGCTCTCCGATGGCCGCACCGCATTGCTCGACTTCGGCATCGTTGGTCGATTGACCAGAGATCGACGGCTGGCGTTCCTGCGGATGATGGTCTGTGCCACGACCAACGATGTGAAGGGACAGCTCGCGGCGATGCGTGACCTCGGTGCGCTCCCCGTCGACGTTGACCTCGATATGGTCATGCGCGATCTCCGCCTCGACCAGGCCCCAATTGATCCGACCACGCTCACCGGCGAGGAGTTGGTCGCGGAAGTACAGCGGGTGGTGAAGGCGTTGCTCGGCTACGGCGCCAAGATGCCGAAGGAGCTCATGCTCTATGTCAAGAACATGGTGTTCCTCGACGGGGCCATGGCTCGACTCGCACCTGATCTCGACCTGCTTGCCGAGATCGCCAACATCTCGATGCTGTTCGCCGAGCGACATGGCGAGCAGCTCGGACGCGAGCTCGGCATCGACCAGACCACGCTCGAGCTCAACATGGATGGCGTCAAGGCCGGATTCGGGGTCGATGCCTCGACCGAGCAGCTGACGTATCGCGAGCTGCAATCGCGTCGGACATTGATCCAGAAGCGGATGCGCGACCACGTCGGTCGGTAGCTTCGCGATGTGAGCCTCGATGCGAACGCCAACCGCTTCTCGGGGTTCGCGGATCTGTACGATGCCGTCCGCCCCGTGCCGCCGACGGTACTAGCGGAGGTCATTGCACGATACGCGGGCGGGCGGCCCGAGCTCGTCGTCGACCTCGGTAGCGGAACCGGACTGTCGAGCCGGTGGGCGGCCAGTTGGTCGAACGAGGTGATCGGCGTTGAACCCAGTGCCGACATGCGTGCACGTGCGGCAGCGGTCACGAGCGATGCCCACGTGCAGTTCGTTCCGGGTTGGTCGAACGCGACGGGGTTACCCGATGCATGTGCCGATGTCGTGCTCGCTGTGCAGGCACTGCACTGGATGGAACCGACATCGACATTTGCAGAGGTTGCCCGCCTGGTACGACCGGGAGGTGTCTTTGCCGCCATCGACTGCGATTGGCCACCGTCGGTTGGTCATGCTCGGGCCGAGCAGGCCTGGCGTACGGTTCGAGCGACCATCGCCATGCACGAAAACCGACTGGCGGGCCGGTCGTCGGCTGCCTCACAACGAACCGCCTCTTCGTCGCCGCAGTCCGACGACCTGCGGCCGCCAGAACACGGCGACGCGAGCGGGGCGGTCACGATCATCGACGGCGTCCAGTATTGGAACAAAGGCGGGCACCTGGGCAGGATGGTCGACAGCCAGCAGTTCGACCACTGCGTAGAGATCGCCGCCCTGGGGGACGAGCACGGCGATGCTGACCGATTTGTTCAGTTGCTGCAAAGCCAGGGCGACTACCAGGCCCTTCGACGTCATGGCCTCGACGACGCGACCCTGGGCGTTGACGAGTTTTCCAGCCAGGTCCACGCTGCGCTCGCATCGGCGCAGCGTCCATTCTGGTTCGTCTATCGGGCCCGCATCGGCGTGGTCGACGCCGCCAGTCGCTAGCTTCGCGGGGTGCGCCTTGTGATTGCCCGCTGCTCGGTCGACTACGCGGGCCGGCTCACTGCCCATCTTCCCGAGGCCGTGCGGCTGATCATGGTCAAAGCGGACGGATGTGTCGCCATCCATGCCGACGGCGGCGCATACAAGCCGTTGAACTGGATGAATGCGCCGAACACGCTGGTGACCGGTGACCAGGCCTGGATGGTGACGAATCCGAAGGGCGAATCGCTGACGATCACATTGCACGAGGTGTTGTCGGACACCGAGACCGCATTCGGCGAGGATCCCGGCTTGCAGAAGGACGGGGTCGAAGCCCATCTGCAGGAGCTGCTCGCAGCATCTCCACACGCCATCGAGGAGGGACTCACCCTGGTTCGCCGTGAGTACCCGACGGCGATCGGGCCAATCGACCTGCTGTGCCGCGATCGCGACGGACAGGTGGTGGCCATCGAGGTCAAACGCCGCGGCGAGATCGACGGAGTCGAGCAACTGGTGCGCTACATCGAGCGGCTGCACCTCGACTCGTCGCTGGGCACCGTGCGCGGGGTCTACGTCGCCCAGGTCGTCAAGCCCCAGGCGCGCGTCCTGGCCGAGTCGCGCGGCTTTCGTGTGGTCGAAGTCGACTACGACGAACTACGGGGGATGCAGTCAGACGAACTCCGCCTGTTCTGACCGCCGCTACGCCATCACGGGGACGGTGGACATAGCGTCGGCCAACTCTTTGTCGGTGAGGTCGTAGTCCACCATCTGGCCGGCCAGGTAGTTCTCGTAGGCGGCCAGGTCGAGGTGGCCGTGGCCGCACAGCGCAGTGAGGATGACCTTCTCCTCGCCCGTCTCCTTGCACCGCTTGGCCTCGCGGATCGCTGCGGCGATGGCGTGCGTGGGCTCCGGCGCTGGCACGATCCCCTCGTTGCGGGCAAACGTCAGCGCACCTGCGAAGCATTCGGTCTGCGGGATGGCCTCGGCCTCGGCCAGACCGAGTTCGTAGATGTGCGAGACGAGCGGCGACATGCCGTGATACCGCAGTCCACCGGCGTGAATTGAGGGCGGGATGAAGTCGTGGCCGAGCGTGTGCATCTTCAGCAGAGGGGTCATGCCGGCCGTATCGCCGAAGTCGTAGCGGTACTCGCCCTTGGTCAGACTCGGGCATGCCGCCGGCTCGACACAGCGAATGGTCGGGTTCATCCTCCCTGCCATCTTCTCCCGCAGGAACGGGAACGCCAGGCCTCCGAAGTTCGAGCCGCCACCGGTACAGCCGACCAGCAGGTCGGGCGTCTCCCCCACCATCGCCAACTGCAGCAGAGCCTCTTCACCGATCACCGTCTGGTGCATCAGCACATGGTTCAGCACACTGCCGAGCGAGTACCGAGTCTTGGGATCGGCCACGGCTGCACCGACGGCCTCGGAGATGGCAATTCCGAGACTGCCAGGGTGGTCCGGGTCGAGGGCAAGCAGCGACCGGCCGTAGTCGGTGATGTCGGAGGGACTCGAGTGCACCGTTGCCCCGTAGATCTCCATCATCACCCTGCGGTACGGCTTCGAGCGATACGACGCGGCGACCTGCCAGACCTCGCACTCGATGCCGTACTGGGCGGTGGCGAACGCCAGTGCCGTGCCCCACTGGCCGGCGCCGGTCTCCGTGGTCAACTTGGTGATGCCTTCTTGATGGTTGTAGTACGCCTGCGGCACTGCGGTGTTGGGTTTGTGCGAACCCGCCGGGCTCACACCTTCGTACTTGTAGTAGATCCGCGCAGGGGTATCGAGCGCTTTCTCCAAGCGGTGGGCGCGGAACAGCGGTGATGGTCTCCAGAGGCGGTAGACGTCGAGCACGCCGCCGGGGATGTCGATGTAGCTGTCTTGGCTGACCTCCTGCATGATCAGGGCCATCGGGAACAGCGGAGCGAGGTCGTCGGGGCCGACCGGCTGCATCGTGCCGGGGTGCAGAGGCGGAGGTGGTGGCGACGGCAGGTCGGGAATGATGTTGTACCACTGCGTCGGGATCTGGTCTTCGGTCAACAGGATCTTGTTCTGCATGGCACACCTCATTGTCTGGAGGGGGAGGACTCGATGGAACGACGAAACGGTAGCTCGTCTCGCCAGTAGCGTGTCGAGGCATGCACATGGTCCACGGGCGGGCGCAGCACTACGCGTGGGGAGACCTCTCGTCGATTCCCGAGATGCTCGGTCAGCAACCCGACGGCCGACCATGGGCCGAGTGGTGGATGGGCACGCATCCGCTCGCTCCGTCGACCCTCCACGACGGATCGTCATTGGATTCCCTCGCTGGCAACCTGCCATACCTGCTGAAGTTGATGGCTGCGGCACAGCCCTTGTCACTGCAAACCCACCCGGATCATCTCCAAGCTGCGGCTGGATTTGAGCGCGAGGAGCAACTCGGCATACCCCGAGACTCGCCGCTACGCACCTATCGCGACGCCTTCGCCAAACCGGAGATGCTGTGCGCATTGACGACGTTCGACACGCTGTGCGGCTTCCGGCCGGTCGACGACACCGTCTCGCTACTGCACGAACTCGATGCCCATGACCTGGCCGTGTATCTGCAACACGAGAAGCTGGCCACGACTGTCGCGGCTCTGTACCGCCGCGAATTCGACATCACGTCGACGATCGCCGCATGCCAAAAATACGACCGTGCAGAAGCCGAATTGGTCAGCGAGCTCGCCGACGCATACCCCGGCGACCCATCTGTGGTGGTGACATTGCTGCTGAATCGGGTGCTCTTGGGTCCGGGCCAAGCCGTGTTCCTCGGCCCGGGCAATCTGCACGCGTACCTGCGCGGGTTTGGCGTCGAGGTAATGGGCAACAGCGACAATGTGGTTCGTGGTGGCATGACCGTCAAGCACGTCGACGTCGAAGAACTGCTCGAAGTACTCGACTTCGAGCCCCTGGAACATCCAGTTGTGCAAGCGGTCGAGATCGAGCCGGGTTGCTGGCACTACGCCACACCGAATACGCCGTTTGTTGTGTCACGGTTCGAACTCGTCAGCGACGAGCTCCGCAGGCATCACGCTGCGGGCCGGGAACTACTGCTTTGGGTCAGCGGTTCGCAGCACGGTCAGTGTCAGTACCTGGCCGACGGCGAAATCATCGAGCTTCGCGGCCCCGCCGCGGTCTTCCTCGTCCAGGAGCGCTCGTCACAGCGCCCTGCTAGAGGCGGATGACAGCATCGAGCGCCAGGTCGAGCAGGTGGTCGCGTGCTGACGTCTGAGCCTCCCAATGACGGTGGTCCCACTCGGCTGCGCTGACATCGTCGCCCGCATACAGCAGTTGGCCGTAGACCACGCCTCGGAAGGCGGCGGCCGCGAACATTGCTGAAGCCTCCATCTCGACGGTGATGCACCCTTGCTCGCGCCGGCGGGCGACTTTGGCGGGCGTCTCGCGAAAGAAGGCATCGGTCGTCCATGTGAGGCCACGGTCGTGAGGAACGCCAGCCTCGCTGAGCACATCGTCGATCGCAGTCAGCGCCCGCGGGTGCGGCGCCACCGCGACATCGGCAGGCGCATAGTGGTAGCTCGTACCCTCGTCGCGCACTGCTCCGATCGGCACGATCACGTGGCCGACGTCGAACCCTGGACGAACGATTCCCGCACCGCCACAGCCGATGATCTGGGTTGCACCGAGCGAGATCACCACCTCGAGCGACGTCACAGCTGCTGGCGCCCCCACGCCGGGGCTGACCAGCGCAACCTCGTATCCACGATGTTCGATGATGCAGATCGCATGATCTCCGTGTTCGAACGGCACGTTGTGCACGGGCTCCAAGTCGATCGTGCGATCACGGACCACATTCCCGAACCAGCACATCACAGCGCGGGAAGGAAAGCCCAGCATCGGCCTGTGGATCGACGGGTTGATCACCGCCTCAGGCGATGGATCGAACTCGAACAGCGGATGGTCGTGTGGCGTCATGAAACCTGGGAGATCAGTCTGCGACCGCAACGTCGAAACCAGCCAGCAACGGCGACACCGCATCGTCGCCGTCGACCCACTCGTGGTATTCACCGCTGGGGTGCAGAACCGTCATAGCGCGGAGACTATCGCCTGAGCCCGTCAGCGCTCACCGACCGTCCGCCGAATCTCGACGATGCGTTCGTCGGCACGGTTGACGTCATCGCCCTGGTCATTCATCAACTTGGCGCGATCCTTGGCGGCCTCGCGCTCGGCCAACTTTGTGTCGACGCGAGCGATCGCGGCCTCGGTGCCGTGCTCGTTGATGAACTCGGCCCACTCGACCAATGCTTCGACCATTTCCGACTCCGGCACGACCGCGACATTGCGACCCTTGACGAACAGGTGGCCGCGCTTGTTGCCCGCGGCAATACCCAGGTCGGCCTCGCGGGCTTCGCCGGGACCGTTGACCACACAGCCCATCACCGCCACCTGGAGGGGAATCTCACGATCGCCGAAGGCCTTCATCGCCCGATTGGCCACATCGATAACGTCGATCTCGGCACGACCACAACTCGGGCAGGCGATGAGGTCGATGTTCTTGCGTTCGCGCAACCCCAGAGCTTCCAACAACTGCCGCCCGGCGCGTGCTTCCTCGACTGGATCGGCGGTGAGCGAGTAGCGGATGGTGTCGCCGATGCCCTCCATCAGCAAGGTGGCGATACCGGCAGTGGCTTTCACCAGTCCAGCAGGAGGTGGCCCAGCCTCGGTAACCCCAAGGTGGAGCGGCACATCGGTGACCTCGCTGAGTTGCCGATAGGCCTCGACCATCAACGGAACGTTCGATGCCTTCACGCTGATCTTCATCAGATCGAAGTCGACCTCATGGAAGTACGCCATCTCGCGTTGGGCGCTCTCGACCATGGCCTCGGGTTTGATGCCGCCGTACTTCTCGTACAGCGATGGATCGAGCGACCCACCGTTGACCCCGATGCGGATCGAGATCTTGCGGTCACGAGCCTCGGATGCGACCGCCTTGATGTGCTCGGGTTTGCGGATATTGCCCGGATTCAACCGCAGGCCGTGGACGCCTGCCTCCATCGCCGCCAACGCCATGCGGTACTGATGATGGATGTCGGCGATGATCGGGATCGGTGAGCGCGGCACGATCTGCGCCAGCCCCTCGGCGGCCTCCTGCTCGTTGCATGTGCAGCGGACGATGTCGCAGCCAGCAGCAGCCAGCGCGTAGATCTGTTGCAGCGTGCCTTCGACATCGGCCGTCTTGGTGATGGTCATCGACTGCACCGAGATCGGTGCTCCCCCACCCACGGGCACCTTGCCGACGAGAATCTGGCGCGTGCTTTTACGGGCGAAGGGCATGACGGAAGTGTGCCAGTTCAGGGCAACGGCTTGGCAAAGTCGAGATAGAGGCCCGTCACGAACAGCATCAACAGCACGGCCATCATGGTCATTGCCACCGGGATCATCTTGGTGATATCGGCCCGGTACGGCGAGCGACCACGGCGCGTTCGCAGCCGTTCGTACGTGGCAATTGCCGCGTGGCCCCCATCGAACGGCAGCACCGGGAACAGGTTCAGCAAGCCGACGAACACGTTGACCGCGGCCAATGTCAGCAGGAGACCGCCGAATCCGGATTCGTCACCGATCGAGTCGCTCAACTTGCTGATACCCACAACGGTGGTCGGCCTCGTGTTGAGATCCTCGTTGGACCCGGTGAGATGGCCGAAGATGTTCACAGGATTGAGCACCTTGACCACGCCACCCAGGCTTGCCCACATCGTCGGACCAAGGTCGCGCACGCTATCGACGGCAGCATTCGCGATCGACTCGTTGTTCCAGTCCACTTCGTTGCCGAAGCCGACTCCCAGGAATGCCGTGCCCAGGCGTTCTCCCGGCGTCGGGTTGGCGCCCAGTCCAACCACCTTGGTCAAGGTGGCACCATCGCGCTCGAGCACCAAGGTGACGGCATCGCCTGGTTGATGACTGCGAATCTCATCGACGAATTCGTCGGGAGTGCTGGGGTGAACACCATCCATCGAGATCACGATGTCGCCGGGCTCGACGCCCGCCACATTGGCCGGATAGCCGGCCGAGACCGAACCAATTCCTACGCGCCCGGTCTCGACGCGGCGGCCGTTGACGGCATAGACGGAGAAGATCAGCGCAATGGCGATGAGAATGTGCATCATCGAACCAGCGGTGATCACGAGCATGCGCCGGGGGTAGCTCTTGTTGCGATAGGCGCGGTCCTCGTCGCCGGGTTCGACCTCATCGAGGTTGTTCATTCCGATGATGCGCACGAACGCGCCAATGGGATAGGCGCGCAGGCCGTACTCGGTTTCGCCGCGTCGGAAGCTCCACAGCTTGGGACCCATGAACAAGAAGAACTGAGTGGCCTTCATGCCTGTCCAACGAGCGGTGACGAAGTGACCGAGTTCGTGGAAGAAGATCGAGATCAAGAGACCGATGACGAAGACGAACGCCCACGAGCTCCACAGGTAGAGGGCGACCAGCAACACTGCGATCACGCCCAACCCGATCACAGCGGTAGGTCCGCCAGCGGTTGGCTCGAGGTCGGGATTGTCGGCACCGCCGGCCATCACCTCGTTGCGAAACTTGGTGTAGGTGTCACTCACGCTGCAAGAACCTCCGTGGCCACCTGACGCGCGCGTGCATCGGCAGCAATGATGTCATCGACCGTTCTATCGGCAGATCGCTCGAAGCGCTGGAGCGATGCGTCACACACCTCGGCGATCTGCGACCAGCGGATGTGGCCGGCCAGGAAGGCCGCGACCGCAACCTCGTTGGCCGCGCTCAACCAGGCAGGCGCTGTCGAGCCGACCCGACCGGCCTCGTACGCCAACGGCAGACAACGGAATGTCGCAATGTCGGGAGCCTCGAAGTCGAGCCGGCGCAGCGCCACCCAGTCGATCCGGCCGAACGGTGTGGAAATCCGGTGTGGGTAAGCGAGGGCATACCCGATGGGGAGTCGCATGTCGGGCATGCTGAGCTGGGCGATCGTCGATCCGTCGCTGAACTCGACCATCGAGTGGACGATCGACTGCGGGTGCACGACCACGTCGATCTGGCCATAGGCGGTGCCGAACAGCTCGTGGGCCTCGATAACCTCCAGGCCCTTGTTCATCAATGTGCTGGAGTCGACGGTGATCTTCGGGCCCATCTTCCAGGTCGGATGATCGAGCGCCTGATCGACACCGACGTTGGCAAGATCGGTGGTTGTACGGCCACGGAACGGGCCGCCGCTGGCCGTGAGGATGAGTCGGGCAACCTCGCGAGCCGCATCGCCGCTGGCACGCAGACATTGGTGCACTGCACAGTGCTCGCTGTCAACCGGCACCAGTTCGGCGCCAGCCGTCGAACGGAGCGGCTGAACGACCGGTGCGCCAGCGATGAGGCTCTCCTTGTTAGCCAGTGCCAGCCGCTTACCCATCTGCAACGTGCGCACCGTGACAGCAAGACCTGCAAATCCGACAACGCCGTTGACAACGACATCAGCGTCGTCGGCGAGATCGGCAAGATCGGCCACGACCTCAGCGAATGGAAGCGCCGCCGCGACCTCGGCACGTCTGCTCGGATCGGCAACGGCCACAACCTTGGGACGAAACTCGTTGGCCTGGGCAATGAGGATGTCGATCGACGAACCGACACCGAGGGCAACGACCTCGTATCGACCGGCTTCTGCACGAATGACATCGAGCGTCTGTGCCCCGATTGACCCTGACGAGCCGGCAATTGCCACGCGGACCGTTGACATGCCAGTCAGTCTCGCATCGACACGGCCCGAACAATCCTCGGGGGGCGTAACTTCCGCTGCTATTTGGTGACCCAAGGCTCCAGAATCTGCAGGAGGTAGTACACAGCCGGAAGGCTGAACAAGAAGCCGTCGAAGCGGTCGAGCACACCGCCGTGGCCCTTGATGATCGCGCCAAAGTCCTTGATGTCGAGGTTTCGCTTGAACATGCTCTCCGTGAGATCGCCAATCGGCGCCATGATCGAGATGACAATGCCGAGCACGATCAGATCACCGGCGCTGTTCCACGTGCTCGAACGATCGGTGAGCCCGACAACGACCATGGCCAGAATTGTGGCCACCGTGCCACCGAACAAGCCCTCGACGCTCTTGTTCGGACTGATCCACGCCCGAAGCGGCGATTTTCCTGCTGTGCTACCGAGCACCAAAGCTCCGACATCGTTGGCGACGACGCCGATTGCCAACAGGCACAGCGTGTCGGTACCGATGCTGGTACTGATGATGCCGGACGCGACCGGGAAGCCGGTGCCCTTGGAATACCGCAAGATCAACGCTGCGAACGAACCGAGGAAACCGATCCACACCACACCAAGAGTGGTGATGGCCATGTTGGGCATCGGTGCGGCTTCGAGACTCTTGGCACCGATGAAGGTGAGAGCACCAGCCACAAATCCGAGTGCGATGAGCAGCGGCAATGCCTGCTCGCCGGCCCAATAGGCAGCGATAGGCATCGTCGCGCAGGCGATGATGCCCACCATGGTGGCGGGCCGGTAGCCCTTCTCGGAGACCTTGTCGAAGTATTCGATGGAACCAAAAGCGAGCACGGCAACCACGACCAACAACACGAGCTTTGGGCTGACCACGACGGCGACCACGAACGCGGCCGCCATCAGCAGGCCTACACCAATCGCAGTCGGTACATCGCGAGGGCCCGACTTCGTCGGCCTGGTCGGGGGACGAGCTGGAGAGCCAGAGCGGGCAGGACGGCCGCCGCGTGTCGGTTCGCCGGGGCGGCCCTTGCGAGGCACTGGTCGCGACCGATCGTCGGTCGGGTCAGTGCCGATGGTGATTCGGCCCGGCTCGCGCCGCAGGGGAATCGAATCGTCGGGATTGGTGACATCCGCGGCATCATCGATGACCGGGTCGATGGAGATCACCCGTTCCATCTCACCCGTTTCGTCGTGCGGGTCGACCGGCTGATCGTCGCGCCACACCGGCGCCTTACCGGCGAACGACGACCACACGTCGAGATCGTCGGTCGGATCCGACGGCGACGACGCAGTCAGCGTGCGTGGCATCTCACCCGTTGGCGGCTCGGTCCAGTGCGGTAGCGGGCCGGTGTCGGATGAACCGAACGAAATGCCCCCCGATTCGTCGTCGTCGTCTGTTGTCTCGTCGAACAAAGGCGGACCGTAATCCTCTGCTTCCCCTTCGTCTTGGCGTCGGTGACGCCGTGCGTCGTCAGTCATGCAATCCCCTTTGCTCGCTCAGACCTCGAGGAGTTCTTGCTCTTTACGGCTGAAGGCCCTGTCGATCAGTTCCACGTGCTCGTGGGTGATCCGCTCTATTTCTTTCTCTGCCCGCTCCAACTCGTTGGCCGAGATCTCGGCCGACTTCTCGGCAGCGTCGAGATGTTTGCGCGCATCACGGCGAATATTGCGAACGGCGACTCGGCCGTCTTCGGCCATGTGCTTGACGATCTTGACGAACTCCTTGCGGCGTTCCTCGGTGAGCGGAGGGAAGTTGAGACGGATGATCACGCCGTCGTTCGAGGGGCTGACACCGAGATCGCTGTCGCGAATCGCTTTTTCGATACCGCCGAGCGAAGCTCGATCGTGCGGCTTGACGATCAGTTGGCGCGCCTCAGGGACCTGGAAGCCGGCCAATTGCTGCACCGGCACCATGGCGCCGTAGTAGTCGACCAACAGCTTTTCGACAAGGGCTGGCGATGCCCTGCCAGTGCGCACACCCGTGAACTGACTTTGGACGTGCTCGACCGCTTTCTCCATCTTGTCGATGGCGTCGAGAAGGGTCTCTTCGATCACGTTGCGTAGCGTATCGACCGGCGAGGAGGCGTGACGCGCATCCGTCAGCCCTGAATCATCGTGCCGACGCGTTCGCCACGCAGAATCGCCTGCAATTTCCCCGGCGCCGACATGTCGAACACAACGATCGGGATCTTGTTGTCGCGGCAGAATGCGATGGCCGTGGCGTCCATGACCTTGAGATTCTTGGTCATCACCTCGATGTAGCTGACCTCGTCGTACTTCGTCGCGGCGGGATCTGTCAGCGGATCGGCGCTGTACACACCGTCCACGCCGGAATGCGTGCCCTTCAGGAGCGCATCGGCGTCGATCTCGGCTGCACGCAGGGCTGCGGCCGTGTCGGTGGTGAAGAACGGGTTGCCGGTACCGGCCGCAAAGATCACGACGCGGCCCTGTTCGAGATGACGCATCGCCTTGCGGCGGATGTACGGCTCACACAGTCGCGGCATCTCGATGGCGCTCTGCACTCGTGTGTCTTGTCCAGCACGCTCGAGCGCATCCTGCAAGGCGAGAGCGTTCATCACCGTGCCGAGCATGCCGATGTGGTCTGACTGTGTGGCGTCCATGCCCGACATTGCGCCGGTTCTGCCACGCCAGAAATTGCCGCCACCGACGACCACACATACGTCGACATCCATGCCCCGTACGGCAATGATCTCCTGTGCTGTGGAGTCGAGGGTCGCCGCATCGAGCCCTTGGCCCGAGTCGCCGGCGAGAGCTTCGCCCGACGGTTTGAAAACAATTCGCTTCCACCGGGGCGATGCCGCCGAAGCCATCTGCCAGTCAGCCGATCTCGACCTGGGCGAAACGCACGATCGATGCCGAGCCGATTACTTGTGCAATGGACTGCTTGTCGTCCTTGGCGTAGGGCTGATCGAGGAGGGCGACATCTTTGAAGAACCCGTTGAGGCGACCCTCGATGATCTTCGGCAAGGCCGCCTCTGGTTTGCCCTCGTTGCGACTGATGGTTTCCAGCGTCTGACGTTCGTGGGCGACCACGTCGGCGGGCACGTCGTCTCGGCTGAGGTACTTGGGTCGGGCAAAGGCGATGTGCACAGCCACGTCGTGGGCGAGTTCCTGCGAGGCATTGGCCATCTCGACCAACACGGCATTGACACCCCGACCACCCTGCAGGTGCAGGTAGCTGTCGAGAACGTTGCCCTCGGCTGCCTCGAATCGAACGACATCGTCGAGCTCGATCTTCTCCTTCAACGTGATCTTGAGATCGTCGAGCTGCGTCGAACGTTGGGCGACGGCTTCCGCCCCTTCGGCGATGACCAGCTTGGTCAGAGTGTCGGCCTCGCCCTTGAACAGGTCGCTACCGGCGACGAAGTCGGTCTCACTCTTGAGCTTGACGATCGCACCGACGGTGCCGTCGATAAGGAGAGCAACGAGACCTTGGTTGTTCTCTCGATCATCACGCTTGGCGCTGGCAGCCAGCCCTTTTTCGCGCAGCCATTGCTTGGATGCGTCCATATCGCCGTCGTTGGCCTCGAGGGCCTTCTTGGCGTCCATCATGCCCGCGCCAGTGGCCTGGCGCAGCGCCTGTACGTCTTTCGCGGTGAATGCCATTCTGTATCAGCCTTCGGTGTCAGTTTCGGTAACAGGGGTCTCGGGCGCCTCGACGGTCTCAGAGGTTTCAACGGTTTCGGCGACCGCAACTTCAACTGCCGGCACATCGATCACCGGAGTATCTATGGCTGGCTCACCTATGGCTGGCTCATCTGGGGCGAGTTCATCGACGACTGCTACCGGCGAACTTGTCGAGACAACACGGGCATCGCGCTCGGCCTGGGCGGCGGCGGCCTGACGGCGGGCGTCGGCCTGCGACGCGGCGAAGACAGCTTCGTCCTCGGCGGTCCGCTTCGGAGCTGCGACTGCCTGCGGGTTGCGCTTGCTGGCGATGAACCGACCCTCTTCGATCGCCTCGGCGATCACGCGGCTCATCAACGCGTTGGCACGAATGGCGTCGTCGTTGCCCGGGATCGGGAACTGCACGACGTCGGGGTCAACATTGGTGTCGACGACAGCAATCACCGGGATCTTCAACTTGTTGGCCTCGGTGACCGCGATGTGCTCTTTCTTGGTGTCGAGGATGAACACGGCGTCGGGTCGCTTGCTCATATTGCGTATGCCGCCGAGGTTCTTCTGCAACTTCTCGAGTTCGCGGCCGAGCAGCAGGGCTTCCTTCTTCGGCATCGAATCGAACTCACCGGAGATACGCATGCGCTCGTACTCCTGCATCTTGGAGACGCGCTTGGCGATCGTCTCGAAGTTGGTCAACATCCCGCCGAGCCAGCGCTCGTTGACATACGACATTCCACACTTCTCGGCGTAGCTGCGCACGGGATCCTGTGCCTGCTTCTTGGTACCGATGAAGAGCACTGTTCCGCCACCGGCGGCCAGGTCGCGCACGAAGTTGTACGCCGCTTCGACGCGGGTCAGTGTCTGCTCGAGATCGATGATGTAGATGCCATTGCGCTCGCCAAAGATGAATCGCTTCATCTTGGGGTTCCAACGGCGGGTCTGGTGCCCGAAATGCACACCTGCTTCGAGCATCTGTCGCATAGTGACGACGGCCATGATGGGGTACTCCTTCTCTGCGGTTAGCGGCGTCAAGCTCGTGGCGCCGAGGCGACCGCAGACAGAGCGAGACGTTCAATTGAGGGCCATCGGAGTTGACGACCGGCTCACCATGTTATCGCCCAGCATCCACGCTCGCCCACCCGTCTCGGGCCGTCCGGCTCGGCCAGTACGGTCTCGCCCACCCCATCTCGCCTCACCCTCACGGCGATGCCGCGCATGCCATGGTTGGCGGGGGCGCTGGCCGGGCCGCCGAGCCGTCGACGGGTACCAGTCGCGGCCGATGACGAAGCGCACCCAGGAACAGGGCGGGATCGACGTACCGATCGCCTTGGCGAAGGCCAAAATAGAACCGGTCGGATGTCGAACCAACGACGTCGCCCTGTCGCACCCTTGTGCCGACCACGATTCGTGCTGCCGCCAGGCGGCCGTACGTGGCCGAGCGCCCGTCGGCTTGTTCGACCACCAGAAAGCGCACACCGGCGACAACCCCGCTGAATCTCACGATCCCGGCAGCCGCGGCGACCACGCGCGAGCCGGCCAGTGGTTCGTATTCCAGTCCGCGATTGCCAGGGCAGTAGCTGCAGGCTGGAGCGCGAAATCGGTCGACGATCGGCGACGTGACCGGCGGCTGATAGCAGTTGGGCGCGAGCAAAGCGAGCGACGCGAGCATGCCGATCATGGCCGGATCACTGGCCGATTCCGGTTGGCTAGGTGACTCCCGAAGCCGACAGCCTGGCGCGCAGGTGCAAGACCGCTTTGGTGTGAATCTGTGAGACCCGGCTCTCGGTGACACCGAGCACGCCACCAATCTCGGCGAGCGTGAGACCCTCGTCGTAGTACAGCGACAGCACCATCTTCTCGCGATCCGGAAGCCGTTTCACCTCGCCGCGCACCAGCCGGCGCACCTCGCCGTCCTCGACAATCGATGCGGGCGTGTCGGGCACGTCGCCGCTGAGTGTCCGCGGCTCCGAGCCTGCGACCAACGCCCGATCGAGCGGACCAACAGTGGTCGAGGCGATCGAGTTGAGCCATTTCTGAAACTCGGGCGCGGTGAGCTTGAGGTGAGATGACAACTCGGCGTCGGAGGGAGCCCGTCCGTGGCGACTCTCGAGTTCGGTGAAGGCGGTCTCCACCTCGCGAGCCCGGCTGCGTACGGATCGAGGTACCCAGTCGAGCGATCGGAGTCCGTCGAAGACGGCCCCACGGATACGCGGCACAGCGAAGGTCTCGAACTTGACCCCACGGGACGCGTCGAACCGCTCGACTGCGTCGATGAGCCCGAACACACCTGCACTGACCAGGTCGCCCGGATCCACGCTGTTGGGCAGACCGGCACCGACACGGCCGGCGACGAACTTGACCAGGGGTGAATAGTGAACAATCAGCCGGTCGCGGGCCACTGGATCGCGTGCCTCCAGCCAGCGTTTCCACCAATGCTCGATGTCGTGGTCGCGTTTCATGCTCGGGGGTGGGCTTCCGTGTAGACGGCTCGGAGACGTTGCTTGCTGACGTGGGTGTAGCGCTGTGTGGTGGCCACATCACTATGACCAAGCAGATCTTGTACCACACGAAGGTCTGCGCCACCATCGAGCAGGTGCGTCGCAAAGCTATGACGCAATGCATGGGGGTGAGTAGGGCGTTGACTTCGGCGATCGAGGATTCGGCGCACATCGCGCGGCGACAGTCGAACGCCGCGCTCATTGCCGAACAGTGCCACCCCGGATTCAGGCGAAACCACATCGGCACGAACGGCCAACCAGGCGCGCAGCGAGTCGACGGCTGGCGCGCTGAGTGGCACGCGCCGTTCCTTGGCTCCCTTGCCCCACACCGTGATTGCTGCGTTAGCAAGATCGAGAGCATCGACGTCGAGACCGCAGAGTTCGCCCACGCGCACGCCGCTGCCGTACAACACCTCGAGCACCGCGTCGTCGCGTCGTCGTCGCCATACCGGCTCGGCCGCCTCGCCGACGTCGGTGGGCTTGTCGAGCAAGGCCAACACCTCGCCATGTTCAAGAACCCGCGGCAACCGGGCCGGGCCGGCGGGAGCGCGCAACGAGACCGTTGGATCGACCTCGATGTATCCACGGTGGCGCAGGAATGAGTAATAGCGACGAAGCGCTGCGACCTTGCGGGCAATGGTGCGCTTGGCGAACTGCCGTGTTGTAAGCGACGCCACATAGCGGCGAAGCACGAGTCGATCGACGTCGTCAGGCGACGTGATGCCCGAACGCTCGACCCATTCGGCGAACAGCGACAAGTCGCTGCGGTAGGCGTCGATCGTGTTCGTCGAGGAGCTGGTGAGAGCGTCGGCAAAGTCATCCAGTCGCCAGTCGCCGACGAGATCGGGACGTCGAGTCCCCGCAAGCGAAGCAGCCATCGGCGCCAAGGGTATTCGGTCGATGTCATCGCAGTGGTGACCCCACCGCTTCGAACCATCCGTCGGACTGCTGGATCCAGCCCGTTCGTTCAAGTCGCGCCACTGCCATCGCCGCGTCGACCAGACTCAACGAGCAGGCCAGAGCAAGGCCATCGATCGTTCGGGGCTCGCCGGCGCACGTCTCGTACACACTGAGATCCGTACCGCGCGGACGTGGCCTTGGATCGGATCTCGAAGCCGAGCTGTGTCGATGATCCATCGCCAGCGCCACCAATACATCGGTGACATCAACGACCACGCCGGCCCCATCACGGATCAGCTGATTGGTGCCCGTTGCTGCCCGATTGTGCACGCCGCCAGGCACAGCCATCAAGGGCACGTTGCGTTCGATCGCCTCGTTGACCGTGATGAGCGAACCGCCCTGCTCGCGTGATTCGACGACAATCACCACCTCGGACAACGCGGCGATCACACGGTTGCGCATCGGGAACCGGTACGCCTCGGGAGCAGTGCCCGGGGGCGCCTCGGACAGCAAGAGGCCCTGCTCGGCCACTGCGCTCCAGAGCGTGCGATGTTCGCGCGGGTACACCACGTCGTGCCCCGATGCGACGATTCCGATCGGCCGCCCGCCACCGTTGGTTTGTAATGCGCCGCGGTGAGCGCAACCGTCGATGCCTCGCGCGAGACCCGAGACAACATGCACATCGGCATCGGCCAACTGCCTGCCAAGGGTCGTCGCCGTATCGCGGCCAGCAGCAGTGGCATTTCGGGTACCGACGATTCCCGCACGACGCCCGTCGAGCAGATCGAGATCGCCCTGCACGAACACAACCGGCGGAGGCAGCGGGTCGTCGAGCAGCAGTGCTGGGTAGTCGGCAGAACCGTGCACCAGCACGCGAACGCCAATTCGATTACAGCGTTCCCACACCTTGTCGAGTAGATGAGAACTGCCGGCGCGCTGCCAGGCAGCGCGTACATCGACGTCGGCAAGTACCCGCTCGATGAGTCCGCCGGCTCGGTGCTCGCCCACCGCGACCGAATACGCCTCACTGGGCGGATGGTGACGCAGCAGTGCGCCCAGGCGATGAATCGACATGTGCGGAAACGAGGCGAGCGCCGCCGCGTAGGCCTGGGGAGGAAGGTCGGAGTTCACGCGACCTGCTCGCGCATCGAGACGCGCAATCTGACGCGCAGCTGCAGCGCCAGTGCAACGTGCTGTTCGCCCACCGGCGCTGCGACTTCGCCGTCGAGATCGGCAAGAGTTCGTGCGACCCGACGGATGCGGTGGTAGCCCCGGCCGGTCAACCGTTCGCATTCGAGCTCGTTACGCAGCATCAACCTGGCCGTCGGATGCAGCGGTGCGAGCAAGTCGAGATGTGACGCCGAAATCTCACTGTTGAGCGTGCCACGCAGCTCGACCGCTGCCGAGCGTGCAGTCGCTACGCGAGCCGCTGCCGCCGCGGTGCTCTCGCCACCACCACTGTGCAGCAGGTCGTCGACACCCGGCCGGGCCACGCCAACACGCAGATCGAATCGATCGAGCAGCGGCCCGCTGAGGCGCCGGAGGTAGCGAAGGCGCGCACCGTCGTCGCAATCACACGAACCCGGTGGACCGCCACCGCATGGACATGGATTTGTCGCCGCAACGAGGAGAAACCTGGCGGGCAGGGTGGCACTGGCCCGGGCCCGGGCCACACGGATGACGCCCTCCTCGAGCGGCTGACGCAGTCCGTCAAGCACCATCGGCGAAAACTCGCCCAACTCGTCCAGAAACAAAACTCCTGCATGCGCCAAACTGATCTCGCCAGGTCGCAGATTCGCTGTGCCACCGCCGACGAGCGACACCATCGAACTGCTGTGATGCGGAGCCCGAAAAGGCGCCCGACGGATCATTCCGACGGCGGGCAGGCGAACGCCCGCCGCAGAATGGACCATCGTGGCCTCGAGCGCGAGTGCCGGCGTGAGGGGAGGGAGCAATCCAGGCATGCGCTGCGCGAGCATCGTCTTGCCGGCGCCCGGTGGGCCAACGAGCAGGAGGTGGTGGCCGCCGGCGGCCGCCACTTCTAGCGCCTTGCGAGCGATGGCCTGGCCGCGCACGTCGGCAAGATCAGGGATCGGCGGCTCGTCGTCGACGTAGTCGTCGTCGGGCTCGTCGGGCCATGGCGCAACGCCATTGAGGGCGTCGATGATCTCGCGAAGGTATGCGGCCACGCGCACTCGACCCGGCGAGATCGCCCTGGCCTCGCGAAATGACGCGCGCGGCACCACCGGCGTGA
>JAYTZE010000060.1:0-4430 GCA_043742385.1 Ilumatobacteraceae bacterium | reverse complement strand
GCATCAGGGGCGAGATCGGGGGTGATCGTCACTTCGTGCCCATGACGGCGACACGCCCAAGCGATTGCAGACTCGCGACCGCCGGCACCGATGACGAGCACCCTCATGTGCCGACCCTCACGCCAGCACGCCCTCGAACGACAGCTTGGCCTGCGCCTCGGTGACTTCCATGGGATAGCGGCCGGTGAAGCAGGCATTGCAATAGCCCTCGGCATCGCCGTCGGCGATATCGCCAGGGTCGACAGTGATCGCACGCATCATGCCGTCGAGCGACAGAAAAGCAAGCGAATCGGCATCGATGTGCACGCGCATTTCCTCGATAGTCAGATGGGCTGCCATCAGGTCGCCGTCGTGACCCATATCGACGCCGAAGTGGCATGCGTGGGTGATCGGTGGGCAGGTGATGCGCACATGCACTTCGGTCGCGCCGGCTTCACGCAGCAACTTCACCAGTGGACCGGCCGTGGTGCCGCGAACCAGAGAGTCGTCGATCATCACGACTCGCTTGCCCGCCAGGTTCTCGGCGAGCGCGTTGAACTTCAGTGCGACGCCGCGCTCGCGCAGGTCTTGGGTCGGTTCGATGAACGTGCGGCCGATGTAGCGATTCTTGATCAGCCCGTCGTTGTGCGGGATGCCGCTGGCTCTGCTGAACCCGATTGCAGCCGGGATCGACGAGTCGGGCACCGGTATCACCACGTCGGCTTCGGCCGGTGCCTCGGCGGCCAGTTCTTCGCCGAGGCGCTGGCGCACGTGGTGCATGTTGCGGTTGGCCCACACGCTGTCGGGTCGGCTGAAGTAGACGAACTCGAAGGTGCATCGTGCCGAACGCGCTGCCGGTGTCAGCGCTTGGCGACGGGTCATCTCGGCGCCGTTGAGCGTGACGATCTCTCCGGGTGCGACTTCGCTGACGTCGAGGCAGCCGAGCGTGCTCAAGGCACACGTCTCGGAGGCGACGGCGTAGCCGCCGTGCGGAAGACGCCCGACACTCATCGGCCGAAAGCCCCACGGGTCGCGCACCGCGATGACGCGATCCGCGGCGAGGATGACCAATGAGTAGGCGCCCTTCCACGCCGGTAATGTGCGCTCGACGCGGTCTTCCCAGGTTCGACCGCCGGCCGCGGCGAGCATCAGTGTCATCACCTCGGTGTCGCTGGTGGCGGTGAGACCGAACCCACGTGTCAGCAGTTCGTCGCGCAGCGCTGGAGCATTGACGAGGTTGCCGTTGTGGGCGAGTGCGAGCGGGCCATGCATGGTCTCGACCAGAAATGGCTGATGGTTGCGTTGGGCGTTGGCGCCGGTTGTGCTGTAGCGGGTGTGGCCGATGCCGTGATAGCCGGCGAGGGTGTTCATGGTTGCAGGCGTGAACACGTTGGCGACGAGTCCGGTGTCTTTGTGCAATCGCACCCGGCTGCCATCGCTGACAGCGATTCCCGCTGCTTCCTGGCCGCGATGCTGCAAGGCGAACAGGCCGAAGAACACGGTCTGGGCAACACCTTCGCCGTGTGGCGTCGACACACCGAACACACCGCACTCTTCGTGTGGCTCATCCGAATCGGAGTCGGTCGAGAACTTCACTGGCGACTGGTCAGGCAACATGCCCGAGGACCTCCCTGATCCGGTCTTCGACCGGGTAACTGCCGGGCTGGAATGTCAGCCCGGTCAGGCGTTCGTAGGCATCGATGTAGCGGCGCGACGTGGCCTCCCACACCTCGGGCGCGAGCGCCGGTGGTGTGCCATGGCCGTCGTAGCCCGCTTCGATCAACGCCCGCCGCACTACCTCTTTGTCGAGGCTTTCGGGTTCTTCGCCGGCGCTCAATCGATCCTCGTAGGTATCAGCCACCCAGTAGCGCGACGAATCCGGCGTATGGACTTCGTCGATCAGCAGCAGTTCGCCAGCCGGTGTGGTGCCGAACTCGTATTTCGTATCGGCGAGGATCAGCCCCGATTGACGAGCGAGTTCTTGCCCTCGGGAGAACAGTTCGAGCGCTGCGGTTTCCACGGCTCGCCACAAGCCGACCGCGACGAGCCCTTTGCGTGTGACATCGCCGGGGCTCAACGGCTCGTCGTGGCCACCGTGCTCGGCCTTGGTGGTGGGAGTGACGATCGTCGTCGGCAGGTCGGTGTTCTTCCGCAGCCCATCGGAGAAGTGGTACCCGTAGATCGTGCGCGCTCCATCGGCGTACTGCCGCCACAGCGACGTGCTGGTGACACCGGTGATATAGCCACGCACGACGACCTCGACCGGCAGCGGCCGAGCGGCGCGGGCCACGAGCACATTCGGATCTGGAAGATCGATGACATGGTTGGCGACGACATCGGTCGTGCGTTGGAACCACCAACCGCTGAGCTGGTTCAGCACCTGACCCTTGTACGACACGCCGGCGATCACCCGGTCGAAGGCCGAGAGACGGTCGGTGGTGATGAACAGGCGCTGTTCGTTGCCGTAGGCGTACGACACCCGAACCTTTCCGTCTCGACGATCGTCGAGAGGCAGGTTGATGTCGAGGAATGGAGCGTGCATGCTCATCGTTCCTTGGCGTAGCGAACGCCCTGCTCGAACAGCGCCAGGCCCAGGTCGCCGCGGGCACCATGGGAGAAGCCGGGATACTGGCGAGCGATGACGTGATTCTCTGGATGCGGCATCAATCCCAGCACGACGCCGCTGGGGTCGCACACTCCGGCGACACCGTCGATCGAGCCGTTGGGGTTGCCATCGCTGTAGCGCAACGCGACCTGCCCGGCGGCAGCGAGACCCACAGGATCGGGGTGGGTGTAGCGACCCTCGCCGTGGGCGATCGGACAGTCGATCGCCGAGATCTCCGTTGTCCAGATGCAGCGACTTCGCGGGGCTTCGAGCTTGATCCACTGGCATTGGAAATGCCCGCTCTCGTTGTGGCCCAACGCACCTGGCAACAACCCGGTGCGAGTCAGAACCTGAAAGCCGTTGCAGATCCCGATCACGGGCTTCTCGGCGGCGACGAATGCGCGCAAGACGTCGCCCACACGATGCTCGAGTTGCAGCGCAAACATGCGGCCCGCACCCAGCGCATCTGCGTAGCTGAACCCGCCGGCGATCACGACTATCTGCCCGTCAGTGAGTAGCGCCGGACGCTCGATCAGTTCTGACAGCAAGGTGATACGGGGCTCGGCTCCGGCCAGATCGAGCGCAAATGCGACATCGTGGTCGCGATTGGTGCCCGCCGCTGCCAGGATCAATGCGGTGGGACGGCTCATCGGTGTGCTCCGAATGCGCTGACGAGTTCATCGAGGGGGATCGGCCGCGTGCCCGGCAGAGTCACTGTCGCAGTGTTGGTGACGGTGCCGAGGATGGTGACCGGTTCGTCCAGCAGGTCGGCGAGCCAATCGACATCGTTGGGCGCGACTTCACAGACGAATCGGCTCGCCGACTCGCTGAACAGGGCGGATACAGGATCGGGACCCGGCAGTCTCTCGATCATGAGACCGAGACGCCCGGCAATTGCCATCTCTGCCAGGGTAACGGCAAGCCCGCCCTCGCTGATGTCGTGACACGCCAAAACTCGTGCGGATCGCAGCGCCTGGTGCAATCGTCTGTAACGGGTCGGCGAGTACGGGTCTGGCCCGGGCACCGTGGCGCGATTGGTGGCGCCGTGGACCTTGGCAAAGTGACTTCCACCGAATTCACAGGCCGTCGCTCCGACCTGCACGACCACATTGCCGGCGTGCTTGAGATCAGGTGTCACGACCGCGTTGGCATCGGGTACGTGAGCGATGGCGGTGATGACCAGAGTCGGGGGTACCGAGTGACGAGCCCCGTCGGCACCCAGATATTCGTTGTTCAATGAATCCTTGCCGCTGACAAACGGCGCACCATGCGCGACGGACGCCTCGCAGCATCCGCTGACTGCGGCAACGAGCTCGCCCAGTGTCGAAGGCCGCCGCGGGTCCCCCCACGAGAAGTTGTCGAGCAGGGCAACCCTGTCGGGGTCGGCGCCAACAGCAACGACGTTGCGGATCGCCTCGTCGACGACGGCGTGGGCCATTCGCTGCGGGTCGAGCTCGCCGAACCACGGGTTGACCCCGATGCCAATTGCCAGGCCATGAGTGTCGGCGGGATCGGCGATCACGACACCATCGGCGTGACCGTCGCGACGCCGACCGATCAGCGGCCGCACGACGGTGCTGCCGAGGATCTCGTGATCGTAGCGGCGAATCACGGCCTCCTTGGAGGCAATGTTCGGGTGCGACAGCAGAGCTAGCAGCGTTGCAGCTGCATCGGTGCAGAGGGGAGGTTCGGCGATATTCCGGTCGGGCGACGGCAGTATGGCCCGCATGTCGCGTTGTGGCCGGCCGTCGTGCAGGAAGTGGGTGTCGAGGTGAAGCACAGTGGTGTCGCCGTAGCGAACATGCAAGATGCCGTCGCCGGTAAAGGTGCCGAGTGCCATCGCCTC
>JAYTZE010000059.1:0-2179 GCA_043742385.1 Ilumatobacteraceae bacterium | reverse complement strand
TCGAGTTCTTCGAAGACGGTGCCATCGGAGTCGCTGTGACCTGCTCGTCTGAACAGCTTGCGCAGACTGGTGTGATGGCCACCTGGTTTGGTCCAGAGGCACCCGTTCTGCATGGTCGCGTCTTCGATCGCGAACCAGAACCCGGTGACCGTCAGCGGGTCGGTGTACAGGAATGTGCTGTCTTGGTGGCACACAACCTCGCCGCCGATCAGCGGCTGCTTGAAGATGTACATGCTCTGCAGCGCCAGCGCGTCGGCGAGGCCGATGTCGGCGGCGACGCGTGCCAGTTCGGGCCGGTACGAGAACCGTTCGAACGTCGGGTCGAGGTCGTGCATCGCGTGGCCGATCTTGTTGATGCTCAGTTCCTTTGATGAACGAAGTTGGCCATCGTCATCGAATGCTTCCTCCTCGAAGAAGCACCACACGCCGGAACCCGATGCCAGGAATTCGCCGTTGCTGACGCGTTCCTGCTCGGTGGTCGTGAAGATCGTGCGCTCGCCACTTGGCTGGAAGTCGGCCACGATCTGGTTTGCCGCGGCCTTCAAGTCATCGCACGCGCTCTTGTCGACGAAACCCTCGATCACCAAGAACCCGTCGCGGTGATATTGCTCGATCTGACGGTCGTCCAACAACGATCCCATGCCCAGCAGCGTAGGCGGCGGGCCAAGACACGCCTACCCTATGGGAGATGGAATTGACTGTCTTGGGTCACACGGTTCGCCACCCCATCGAGCATGTCGAAGTGTTCCCAGCGCCTGCGAACGTCACCGCAGTGCGATTCACTACTGATGAGGTGGCATCGATGTGTCCGGTCACACAGCAGCCGGATCTGGCCCACGTCGTCATTGAATACTCGCCCGATCAATGGTGCATCGAATCGAAGAGCCTCAAGCTGTACCTGTGGAGTTTCCGCGATCGCCCGGTCTTTGCCGAGGCCCTCGCCGCCGAGATCGCCGGCGAGGTCATGACCACGGCCAAGCCCGCCTGGGTCACGGTCACGCTGACACAGCGACCGCGCGGTGGCATCGAGGTGCAAGCCGTCGCACGCCTCCCCAGCACATCGATCCCGAACCTATCGAACGACGCGTAGGCGACGATCTACAGTCCGCTCCATGTCCAACCAGCCAGTCTCTGTCATCACCAACGGTGACCACCGCTCGCACGACCCGGAGTACGACGTCTACTCGGGCACGATGGTCGGCCGGTTCGAGGTACCCGAGCGTGTCGACCGCATCGTCCAAGCACTCGACGGTGGATCATTCGCAATCGTCGAACCGACCCCGCACGGCATGGAGCCCATCTTGCGGGTCCACAACTCCGACCTCGTCGACTTCTTGTCGACGGCGTGGAAGGACTACATGACGATCCTGCCCGATGCACAGGCTGTGATCGCCGAGATGTTCATCCACCCCGGTCTTGTCGAGGCGATGCCGGTAGGGCGTGCGCCGGTGACCAACGCATATGGCCGTCTCGGGTGGTTCTGCTTCGATACCTCCTCGCCGCTCAGCGAAGGCTCGTGGCCCGCAGCCCTGGCGTCGGTTGACATCGCCCTGTCGGGTGTCGATCGTGTGTTGGCGGGCGAGCGGATTGTCTACTCGCTGTGCCGCCCGCCGGGACATCACGCCACCCGTTCGGCGTTCGGCGGGTTCTGCCTGTTGAACAACGCGGCGATCGCTGCGCAGGCCTTGATCGATAGCGGGGCATCTCGCGTGACGGTGCTCGACGTTGACGCCCACCACGGCAACGGCACCCAGCAGATCTTCTACCAACGTGGCGATGTTCAGTTCGTCAGCATCCACATGGATCCCGATCAGAACTATCCGTGGTTCGTCGGTCGCGCCCACGAGCGCGGCGACGGCCCCGGCGCGGGAGCGAACCTCAACCTGCCCCTGCCGCTCGGCACCACGGGCGACGGGTTCCAGACCGAGCTGAGGACCGGCATCGATGCCATCTCCGCGTTTGACCCCGACTACGTCGTCGTGTCGCTTGGTGTGGACCCGGCCGACGGTGATCCGACTGCCGGACTCTGTCTGTCTACCCCCGATTTCGCCGAGGTCGGCGAAGCGATCGCGACAATCGATCGTCCACTGCTCGTCGTGCAAGAAGGCGGCTATCAACTGCACCGCGTCGGCGCCGACGTGCGCGCTGTGCTCGACGGAGTGTGCTCCGTCGGCTAAGC
>JAYTZE010000058.1:0-2179 GCA_043742385.1 Ilumatobacteraceae bacterium | reverse complement strand
GGCGCGGTGGTTAGGGGGTGAGGGATTGGCGGAGCGCGGTGACGGCGTCGCCCAACTGACGCCGCGCCGCGAGCCGCACCGCCTCGAGCAAACCGTTGAGGCGCACTGTCACACGCAGGCGCGCCGACCGGGCCGCGCGTGCCCATCCAACACTTCGAGCAGCGGCCGACACCTCGCGGCTGACCGTCACCTCCTCGTGGAGCCGCACCAGCGAGCGCGAGTTCTGCGCCGTCATGGTCGAGTCGTGCCGCCGGTAGCGGTACACCCGCTCGGGCACGAGCGCGATCGACCCGCCGCCGAGCAACACCCGCGAATAGAAGTCGAGATCCATCACCTGGTTCCACCGGCTGTCGAAACGCAACTCCGGCAGCAGCACGACCCGGTAGGACACCGACGGACAGTAGAAGAAGAGCCCGCGCATCAGCCGGGCCAAGCCGTGATCGCCAACGAGGGTCGCCGGCAACTTACGAGGCCACAACAGGCGCTTCACAGAATCGGCAAGTGTCCGGGCATCACGGCCCTGATGGTCGATCACAGTGACCCGGGGCGCTACACACGACGCATTCGGAAACACTCGGTGCGCCTCGCGCACGGCGGCTACATACCCCGGTTCCAACTCGTCGTCGGCGTGAAACACGATCACGATCTCGCTCTCGACGGCACCGAGTTCGAGGCATCGGTTGAAGTTCGCCGCGATCCCGAGGTTGCGCTCGTTACGCGCATACCGAACCCGATCGTCCCCGAGGGCCGCGACCACATTGTCGGCGCCGGCCTCGGGGCTGGCATCGTCGACGACGATCGCCGTCCATTGCGGATCGGTTTGAGCGACGATCGACCGCAGCGCGACACCCAGGTACTCGAGATTGGAGAAGAACGGAATCGCCAGACAGATCCGCAGTACATCCGGCGATTCTGCGGTCATCGTTTACGCTCGTTCTCATGTCGACTGCCGTGAAGCAAGCTCTCGTTCTAGCACTGGGTGGCGTGGTCATCGTGCTCGTCATCTTGGGGTTGACACGCCGAAGGCTGCTCACCACCAGGTACACCCTCGGCTGGTTGGGTGTAGGCGCGTTCGTGGCGCTGGCTGCGGTGACGTTGCCGTTCGTCGGCCGCCTCGGCAAGGTCGCCAACATCACACCGACCGCAGTGCTGTTGATGATCAGCTCGCTGCTGTTGTTGGCGATTTCGATTCAGCTCTCGATCAGTGTCTCGCTGCTGCAAGAGCGGCTGCGCACCACGGCCGAGGCCCACGCCCTGCTGGCACGACGAGTCAGCGATTTGGAGCACCACACGTGAAGGATGTCGTCGTCGTCATCCCGGCGTTCGACGAGGAAGCTTGCATCGCCGAGGTGGTCACTGCGGTGCTCGGCTTCGGCTACGACTGCGTGGTGGTCGACGACGCCAGCACCGATCAAACGGCCGAGATCGCCGAGCAGTCAGGGGCGGTGGTCATCCGTCTGCCGATCAACCTCGGTGTCGGCGGCGCGCTGCGAGCGGGCTTTCGCTACGCCGTCGACAGCGGAGCACACACGGTCGTTCAGGTCGATGGCGACGGCCAACATCCTGCTGAACACATCGATGCGTTGCTGCAGCACCTCGATCAGGGCAGCTTCGACATGGTCGTGGGAAGTCGGTTCGCACCGGGTGGCGTTCCATCCCCGCAGTCCAGGGCGCGGCGTGCCGCGATCGGGGTGTTGTCCACGGCGCTGCGGCGGCGCGGCGGCGTGAACATCAGTGACCCGACATCGGGGTTTCGGGCGATACGCGATCCACTGCTCAGCGCCTTCGCCTACAACTTTCCGCACCACTACCTGGGCGATACGTTCGAGGCCCTGCTCGTCGCGGGAAGGCGCGGCTACCGCGTCGGCGAGATCCCGGTCGTCATGCACGCCCGACAAGGTGGCCGGCCGTCGGCTGCCCTGCCGGCATCAGTCCGCGCCATGCTGCGTGCCCTCACGGTGCCGTTCACCGGCTGCAGTTTCGATCTCCCCCCACGGGCGCCAGGCTGACCAGGCCACGGCCAGCATCGCAACCGCATTGAGCACGATCAGCAGCATCGGCGCCACCGCGGGCTCCCACGGCAATGGTTCGGTCAGGATGATCTTGCCGTTGGCGCCAACCGCGAACCTGCGCAGCATCTGCCAGAAGGCACCGACCTCGGCGACCATGACCAAGGCGA
>JAYTZE010000057.1:0-4433 GCA_043742385.1 Ilumatobacteraceae bacterium | reverse complement strand
CCGACCGACGACGTGATCAGCGACATCCTGGCACCAACGATCGACGGCGACAGGTTGACCGAACGCGAGTTCAAGAACTTCTTCGTGCTCTTGGTCAGCGCTGGCAACGACACCACGCGCTACACGATGGCGGCGGGCATGCAGGCATTGATCGAGCGCCCCGATCAGCTCGACGAATTACGCGAATCCGTGATTCGCGGTGAGACGGCACTGATGGAATCCGCTGTCGAGGAGATCCTTCGTTGGGCCACCGTGACGATGCACTTCCGGCGCACTGCGACGGCCGACGTCAAACTGCACGACCGGCTGATCAGGCGAGGGGACAAGGTGGTGATCTGGTTCAATTCAGCCGACTTCGACGAGCGGCAGTTCACCGACCCGTACACATTCGACATCCGCCGCGTACCCAACGATCACGTCGCATTCGGCCGAATGAGTCCGCACCTTTGTCTGGGTGCTCAGCTGGCGCGAATGGAACTGAAGGTGCTCTTCGAGGAGCTGTTGCCGAGAATCAACGGGGTGCAGCTGAACGGGCCGATCGAGCGGTTGCGTTCCAATTTCATCAGCGGCATCAAGCGGTTGCCCATGTCAGTGACCGCGACATGAGTCGCCGTCCACTGATCGGTCTGTCCGGTCGACGCTGGCCAGTTGAGCGCGTGCCTCATCTGCCACAAGGTGCGCTACACGGCGAGGAAGTCGATCTACATCTCAGTGAGTATCCCAAGGGGATCTCTGCGGTCGGCGGGTTGCCTGTGCAACTCACGCGCGATGCAGATCCGGCCGACATCGTCAGTCGTCTCGACGGTCTGGTGATGACCGGTGGCGCCGATCCGGATCCGTCGCTGTACGGAGAGGACCCGCACCCCGAACTCGGCGAGATCGAGCCAGGACGCGACGAATGGGAGCTGAGGTTGATTCGCGCTGCGCTCCACCGGCGACTCCCGATGCTGTGCGTATGCCGCGGCGCCCAACTGCTCAACATCGCACTCGGCGGCACCTTGGTACAACACCTCGAGGAGTCCGATACGCACGCACTGTGGACCACGTCGCGCACCGATCGGTGCCACGTCGTGCAGGTCAGTGCCGGTAGCCGCCTGGAGTCGCTGTACGGTGCGAAGGTCGCAACGAACAGCCTGCACCATCAAGCCGTTGGTCGGCCCGGAAGCGGTGTGATCGTCACCGGGACTGCCGACGACGGCGTGATCGAAGGCTTCGAGCTCGACGGACGACCCGAGGTGCTTGCAGTGCAATGGCACCCCGAGATGCTCGCCGAGCAACCCGACCCCGCGTTCGCTTGGCTGGTCGACGAGGCCCGCCGCTTCGCTGATTGACCCTGAACGAGTGTTTCGTGCCACCCCGTCCGTTGCCTGAACACTCGGATGGGCGGTGGCGGGCCCGAAACACTCGTTTGGGTCAGAGGTCGATGGCTTCGATGGTGCGCAGGATCGTGCGCAGCGAGCGGGCCAGATCGTCGCGTTCGGATTCGGTGAGCGCCTGTGTGACCAGGGATTCGTGGCGATTGAACGCCGGCATGACATCTCCCACGACGCTGCGACCCTTGGGTGTCAGCGACACCAGGATGCGTCGACCGTCGGCGCGATCACCTTTGCGTCGCAACAGCCCGAGCCCCTCCAGCGTCTTCATGACGCCGGTCAGCGTCGCAGCGGTCACGCCGGCCTCGGCCGCCAACGAACGAGCGTCCATGTCGCCCCACACCCTCAACACGAACAGCGTGGTGAAGGCGCTCCACGACAACTCGTGATGGGCGAGCACGCCACTCTCCATGTGATTGCGCACAGCCGTGGCAGCGCGGAAGATGTTCGATACAGCAGCCAATGACCGCAGATCGAGATCGAGATCGCTGAACGCAGCACCAACATCGCGTTCGGCTCTCACCAGATCGCGATCGTCATCGCTGGCGAACAACAGCGGCATCAGCTGGCCTTCATCAACGCCAGTTCATCAGCGATCACTGTGTGTACTTGATCACGCAGCACTGACACATCGTCGAGCGTCAGCCCGGCGGTCTCGATCGGTTGCAGCACACGAACCTCGGCATCGGTCACGCCGAATCGCCAATCGCCCTTCTGCAGGGCCGGGTGCGTGCCGTCGAGGACCAAGGGGATGATGGGCGTGCCGGTCTCGATGGCCAGACGAAATGCGCCATCTTTGAACTTCTGCAACTCGCCGTCGCTGCTTCGCGTCCCTTCCGGGAAGATCATCACGCTCACATGGTTCGACAGCCTGTCCTTGCACGAGTCCATCGCCGCGATCACCGAGTCGCGCTTGCCGCGAATCAACTTGATGTCGCCGGCCATCCGCATGAGCCAACCGACCAGTGGGTACTTGAAGAAGTCGGCCTTCGACAGCCACTTCATCTCCCACGGCAGCTGCGAGATCAACAAGATGTCGACGAAGCTCTGATGGTTGGCGACCACGATGTACGGGCGTCGGGGATCACTGATCTTGACGCCCGATGTGCGAAATCTCCACAACGGATTGAGCCACTGGTGAACGACCGTCAGCTTGCGAAACAGGTAGCCGGCCGCATACCGACCTTTGTCGAACGGCGCCGTGACAACACGCACAACCGCGACCAGCGGTACCCACACGATGATGACCACGCCGAGCATCAGCCACGCCCACAACGACAGAACGGTCCGAACGACCGGATTGCCCAGCAATCGGTGGCGGAGAGAAGGAGCGGCCATGGTGACATCGTGTCATGGATCAAGGCAGGTGCGCACGTAGCCTCTCGTCGTGCGACGACCATTGCTGGTGGGCCTTGTCGTGATCGTCGCGTGTAGTTCATCGTCGGCTGTGGTGCCGCCAGCGGTGCAGTCGGTGGTCGAATTCGGCAAACAGACGAGATGGATGACCAAGGGCAACGATCCGTGGGAGGTCTTCGTGTGTCACGTACCGGTCGACACCCAGTCGGTCGTGTACGCGGGGTTGTCATTGCGACTACCACTGGAAGCGGAGACGCTGTCGGCGATTCTCGACGACAAGGTCGGCGACTACTTCGATACCTTGTCGCAAGGCGCGTATCGTCCGCGGTTCACCGCCGGCGGTGAAGTAACGATCAGGGCAACGGACGAACCACAGGCATGCGTCGAGATGGCCCTCGCGGCATCGAGCACGGATGCACACGGTGTGATTGCGGTGGCCGATGCGGAACACAACGCCACGCAGCCGGGGGGCTTCGGCAACCCTGGCAGCGTGTGCGCCGCACCACCATGCACCGCCTCGACGACCCGCAGATCGGCATATGTCGGCGCTGCAGATTTCAGTTCTCAGTGGGGCGACCAGCCGCCGATGGACCTGGTCGAGCATGAAGTTGGGCACGCCCTCGGGTGGCCGCACAGTGGCCACGACGAATCGTTGACCGAACCAAATCTCAGCGCCCTCGACGTCATGAGCAATAGCGCTGCGCCGCGATCTGTGAACCCCAGTCGGCGTGACGCTCCCGACACCTTGGCAATCAATCTGCTGTCCGCCGGGTGGCTACCAACAGAGGCCGTGGCTGTGGTCCCCCCATCTGGCGGCACGGTCGCGCTTGCAGCATCCAGCGGGTCGTTGGGCACACGTATGGCTGTTGTCGAGCTCGACGACCACAGATTCATCACCATCGAGCTACTGGCCGCCGACGGCTTCAACGACCACCTCCCGGCGACCGGCGTGGCGGTGCATCTGATCGAAGGCGGCGATGCGACGCGAACGCAGAACCCGCTCGTGGGTCTTGCACCATTCGACGATCTGCTCACGCCCGGAGAAACCTTCACCGGGGACGGATGGATCGTGTCTGTGGCAGCAGGGTGGCGCGTGACGATGCAACCGGTCGCGGATGTGCCTACTGTGAGTGGCTGATGGTCTCCGAAACAGATGAGCTCTTCGCTGCGGCGCTTGCCGTGCAGGCCAACGCGCATGCACCGTATTCGCGCTTCCGCGTCGGTGCCGCGGTGCGCACTGCAAGCGGACGTGTCTTCTCCGGCTGCAACGTCGAGAACGCTGCGTATCCCCAGGGATCGTGCGCCGAGGCCGGGGCAATCTCAGCCATGGTCGCAGCAGGCGAGAGCGAGATCGTCGCTGTGCTGACCGTGTGCGACGGCGAGGCCATCGGCACCTGTTGCGGCGGGTGCCGCCAACGATTGCGCGAGTTCGCGGCTGGGAACACCCCTGTCTACGCCGCAGGACCCGATGGAGTGCGGGCGACGTTCACGCTGGACGACCTGCTCCCACACTCCTTTGGTCCCGAGCATCTCAGCGAGTTTCAACAGTAAGAACGGAGCAACCATGACTCAGATGATTATGACTCTGCCTAGGACTCACATGCGCTTGCGGGTCCTCTTGGGCAGTGCATGCCTGCTGGCGTTCATCGCTCCGGCTTGCAGTGACAGTGACAGCACAGCGGGGGGTGCCGATACCACCGTCGC
>JAYTZE010000056.1:0-8728 GCA_043742385.1 Ilumatobacteraceae bacterium | reverse complement strand
CCCACGCCACCTTCGAACGGTTGACACAGCGCGAGGCGCTCGTGCTCGGCTCACTGATCGACGGCCTCAACGCAGACGAGATCGCCGAAGCCCATTTCGTGGCCTTGACCACCGTGCGTTCACAGATCCGCGCCGTGCTGCAAAAGCTCGGCGTACGGTCGCAGCTGGCAGCCGTCGCCGTCGCCAGTGCTCATCGAGAACTGCTGCCCTACCAGGTGCGAGCCGGGCGGGATCGGCGGCGAGCGCACTTTGCAGGCCGTAGTAGATGCGGACCCGACTTTCGAAGGTGATGCGGGTGCAGCTGACCTGCTAAGCGTGAAGCAGCACGACCGCCAAGGTCCCCGCGATCAGGGGCGGGCCGAACGAGTAGCGCATGTGCAGCTTGCGCTTGTGGATGCACGTGGCGATGGCGACCACCACCGCGAGGAGGTGGCCGGCGATGGCGCCGTACAGCACGTACGGCAATCCGTACCAGCCCAGCAACAGCCCGAGCACCGCGGCCAGCCGGACGTCTCCGAAGCCGAGGACCATCATCCCGGCGAACTTTGTGGTGAACAACCAGATGAGGAAGAAAGCGTTCGCGAACAGCACCCCGCCCGCGAGTGCGGTGGCGAGGGGGATCCAGTCCCACTCGACCAGCGAAGCGAAGAGCAACCCGACGCCGACGCCGGCGAGCGTGAGGTAGACGAGCCGGGTCGGGAGGCGCTGCACCTTCCAGTCGATCACCGAGAGGAGGACGCCGCCGAAGATGAAGGCGAGCACGGCTGGGAGCTCCGGGCTGAGGCCGAGTCGCCAAATGGCGAGCCCGAAGAGCAGAGCGGTGAGGGCGTTGAGTGCGTGCTTCTGCACGAGAACTGTCACAGACATGACACCGAATGTACGGAACTTCCGCGTCGGAGAATTCATCAATCTTGGTGATTAGGCATCGCGTGCCCATCCTTAGCGTGTCTCCATACCCACCCCGATCGGCGGGGATCGGGATCAATCAAGGAGCAAGTAAAATGTTGAATCTCGTGGAGAAGTATTCGGCCGAGGCCGCCGCGGAGACCGAGGATGGCGTCGTTGCCATCGAGTACGTCATCGTCGCCGCCGCCCTCGTCGCCGCCCTCGCCGCGCTGTGGAGCGCGTTCGGTGGCCAGTTGGCGACGAAGCTGCAAGCCATCGTCACCAGCATCTGATCCGACGGGGGAGGGCAACCTCCCCCACCGGGCCTCCTCATGAACCGCTCACCGCGCTCCCACCGTGACGACCAAGGCCTCGTCGCGCTCGAACTCGTGCTGGCGATGCCGTTCATCGTCGCCCTGCTCGTGTGCAGTATCACTCTTGCGGGCCTCTTCCAAACCAAGTCTCGAGTGGTCGGGGCGGCTCGTGATGGCGCTCGCGCCTTGGCTCTCCAGACAGGAGTGGCGGCTCCGAACGCCGATCCCAACTCCACTGACGGCATCACCGTGGTCCTCGACGGGCTTGCGTGCCCGCCGCTTACCAACACGGCGTACCAGTCATCCACTCCTCCGAAGGTCACCGCCAAAGCATCAACGCTGTACACCGTCACTGTCCCGTTCGTCGGAACGTGGACGAACATCCAAGTCTTAGAGAGAGCGATTATGCCATGCGGTTGACACAACGTGATGACTCAGGGCTTGCAAGCCTCTTCGTAGTCTTCTCCTCCGTTCTACTGCTGGGCGCAGTGGGAATTTCGGTTGACGCCGCTAGGGCGGTGGCCGTGACTCGCTCCGCCCAGAACAGCGCCGATGCCGTGGCGCTGGCCATGGGCAAGGACTGTGTCGTGCAGGGCGGTCTCTCCGCGGCGGGGTACAACCGCTTCATCAGGACTGATCCAGCGATTGGGAACGGCCAGTCTCAGAGCCTCACGGCTGGGTCGTGCGGCTCAGGGTTCGTGACCGCAAGGGCTACCGAGACGATGGACTACACCTTCGCCAAGGTCGTCGGCATGACGGACACGCCCCGGGCCCGTGAAGCCACAGCGAAATGGGGGCAATTGGCGTCGGGTGTCATCTTCCCGTTCACCTTCTCGAACTGCGCCTTTCCGGACACCTTCACTGCGGGCACGAGCGTCACCCCCGGAACGCTGATGATGTTGTACGGGCAGGGTGTCGTGCGCACGTCATGTACGCGTGACGGTGACACTGCGGGTCAGGCCAGCAGCTCCAAGGGGTTTATCCTAGGCGGCTGCCAGCTGACGTCCATAGGTGGAACGCTGCTCGACGCGATCGGTAACAGCTTCATTGGTACGAACTGTGACGACGCCAACCTCAACTTCTTCGTGGGCAAGGACGTGCTCCTTCCGGTCTGGGGCTCTGCTTCCGGCAATCAGTCGCAGTACACGATCACCTCGTTGGTCGGGTTTCACGTCCGCGGCTGGTCCGGCCAGGGCAACAACCGAGGTGGGGCGATGTCGGCTCGTTGTACGGCGTCAAACCCGGCCGGGTTCAAAGGTGACGCTGCGACCCTTGGCAATGACACCAAGCCGTGCCTCTTCGGCTACGTAACCAGCTTTACCTCCACGACCGGCGGCACGACCGGCGCTCCGTGTGTCGTTTCAACGAGCTCACTGCAACCTGCTTGTTTCGTCTATCTCTCCAGCTAGTACCCACTCTCCACTAGAAAGACAAACTCCACAATGAAGAACAAACGGCGGATCACCGGGATCATTACTGCAATGATCCTGGCCATTATCGGCACGATGGCCCTCGTTGGCTACGTGCAGTCGGCGAAGGACGAGGCAGTGGCCCAAGAAGCCCTTGTCGATGTCTACGTTGTCGACAAGCTCGTGCCCAAGGGCGCTGAGTCGGAGACGATCAAGTCCTCGGTTTCGCTCGAGCAGGTTCCGAGCAGGCTCAAGCAGTTGGGTGCGATCACCGACCTCGAAGCGGTGGGCGAGAATGTGGCTGCCACCGACCTCCAGCCCGGTGACCAGCTTCTGGCTGCCCGCTTGGTGGCCAAGGAGCAAGTGTCCGAAGAGGTCACCGACAAGGTGCAGATCTCAACCCTGCTCGAGGCCGAACGCGCGGTGGGCGGCTCGCTGCAGAAGGGGGATCTCGTCGGTGTGTATCTCTCGTTCGATCCGTTCGACCTCGACGACTCGGGGGAGACTGCGGACCCGGCGGCTGACGTAACCGCTGCGGATGCGACGGCCACCACAATGGCTGTGCAGAAGAAGTCCCCGAACATGACTCGACTGGAGTTCCAGCACGTGCTAGTGACCAACGTGCAGACAAAGGACGCTCCGGTGAACGCCGACGCCGTCGCCGACGATGATACGAAGGGCATCGAGCAGGTGTCCGGTGCGCAGTACGTGATCACCCTCGCCCTGTCGCCCGAGCAATCGGAGCGCTTCGTGTTCGCCACCGAGTTCGGCCATGTGTGGCTTTCCAATCAGCCGGCCACCGTCTCTGACGACGGCACGCGGCTGGTCACCCTCGGCAACGTGTACACGGTGCTGAAGTGATGGAGACCAACGACTCTCCGACCGTGATCATCGGGCACGACATGTCGCCCGAAATGGCCGCCGACGTGTCGACCGCCCTCCAGGGCATGGGCGTCGTCGTCAAGGCCAATGGCTTCGCACCCCCGTCACGCCAGCCCAAGGTCATCGTCGTGGTCTCGCCCAAGGGCGGCTCCGGCAAGACCGCAGTGTCCTCCAACCTCGCGGTCGCTATCGCCCAGCGATACCCGGGCCGAGTCGTCGCTGTCGACCTCGACGTCCAGTTCGGCGACCTGGGGACCGCACTGTCCTTGACCGCCGAGCACACGCTGGCGCAGTTGGCCCGCGCCAGCCAGATCGATGCAACCACGGTCAAGCTGTTCCTCACGCTCTATTACAGCGGTCTGTATGTCCTGGCCGGCGCCAACGATCCGGTGGACGCCGATTCGATCACTCACGCGCACGTCTCGCAGGTGCTGCCCCTGTTGGCGCAGAACTTCGACTACGTGATCGTGGACACGCCCGCTGGCCTCGATGAGCGAACATTGGCCGCCATCGAGTGCGCCACTGACCTTCTGCTGGTGTCGAGCCTCGACGTGACCAGCATCCGCAGCCTGCGCAAGGAACTCGACGCGCTCGACCACATCGGTGTCAAGGCGGAGCGTCGCCTGGTCCTCAACCGGGCAGACGCGAAGGTCGGGCTCAACCCGTCCGACGCCGAGGAAGCCATCGGTATGAAGATCTGCAGCTCGATCTCGTCGAGCCGGGAGATCCCGCTGTCGCTCAACCTTGGCACGCCGGTCGTCATCAGCGAGCCGAAGTCGGTGGTGGCCAAGCAGCTGCAACAGCTATCGCATCTGTATGCACCCATCGACGTCCCGACGCCCCGAAAGGGGTGGCGGAAGTGAGCCTCAGCGAGCGCATCAACCAGGCCCAACAAGCCGCCGCCCAGAGGGGTGAGGTCGGCGTCGCGTGGCGAACCGCGCCGAACCAGACCCTCACCATCGACGGATTGGGCGACTTCAAGACCAAGGTGCACGACTCCTTGTTCGAGCGCCTCGGCACTCGGCTCTTCGAGGCGACGAACGAGGAGCAGTTGCGGTCCCTCGTGGTGACCGAGATCGGCGCCCTGATGGACGCCACGGAATCGGCGCTGTCACCCCAGGAGCGCCAGACTCTCGTGCAGGACATCGCACGAGACGTCATGGGCCTCGGCCCCATCGAGCAGTTCCTCAACGACGTCACCGTGAACGAGATCATGGTCAACGGGAGCAACCACATCTACGTCGAGCGCGCCGGCGTCATCGAGCAGACCAACGTGCGCTTCATTTCCGAAGAGCACTTGCGCCGGGTCATCGAGCGCATCGTCGCATCGGTGGGGCGGCGAATCGATGAGGCCTCGCCGATGGTGGACGCACGTCTGGCCGACGGGTCCCGCGTCAACGTCATCATCCCGCCGCTGTCGCTGGACGGCTCGATCCTCACCATTCGCAAGTTCGCCAAAGATCCGTTCACGGTGCACGACTTGATCGCCATGGGGACGTTCACCGATCAAGTGGCCTCCGTTCTGGCCGCCACCGTGGAGGGTGGCATGAACATCCTCGTCTCGGGCGGCACCGGAACCGGCAAGACCACGCTGCTCAACGTCCTGTCGAGCTTCGTCCCCCATGAAGACCGGATCGTCACCATCGAGGATGCCGTCGAGCTGCAGTTGCACCAGGAGCATGTGATCCGCCTGGAGGCTCGCCCGGAGAACATCGAAGGCCAAGGTGAGATCACCATCCGTGATCTCGTCCGCAACTCTTTGCGCATGCGCCCGGATCGCATCATCATCGGTGAGGTCCGTGGCGCGGAGGCACTGGACATGCTGCAGGCGATGAACACCGGGCACGACGGCTCGCTGTCCACAGTGCACGCCAACGCGCCTCGCGACGCGCTCGCACGATTGGAGACCATGGTCCTGATGGCCGGGTTCGACCTGCCCACGAGGGCCATACGTGAGCAGATCGCGTCGGCACTGAACCTCGTCGTCCATGTGGAGCGCTTCCGCGACGGCTCCCGACGCGTTAGTCATGTCACCGAAGTGGTCGGGATGGAAGGTGAGATCATCACGCTCCAGGACATCTACAGGTACGACTACAAGACCATGGGCCTGGTCCCGACGGGCGTCCGCCCTGAGTTCGTCGAGAAGCTCGGCCAACGCGGTGTCACCCTCCCCGCTGGGCTCTTCGGCGGTGCCGACGTGTGGCAGCGATGAAGCGGGCACTGCAGTTCCTCGTCCCGCTCGCGCTGTCCGGGCTCGCCATTGTTCTGTTCAGCGCCCGGGCCGTCGACGCTCAGGTCTCGGCGGACAACCTCGAGGTCATCCTCGCGATCGACACCTCTGGGAGCATGCGGCCAGCCATCGACGCCGCCAAGGCGGCTGCCAACGAGTTCATCGCCGCCATGCCTGCGGACGTTCGCATCGGTCTCGAGACGTTCGGAGACGACGTCACCGTGTTGTCACTGCCGACGACCGACCGCGCCCTGCTCAGCGAGCTGATCAACGCGATCGTGCCCGGCGGCGACACTGCGCTCTACGACGGCGTGGTCACCGCCAGCCAGCACTTCACGCCGGGGGTCGAGAACAAGGTGCTCGTGTTGCTGTCGGACGGAAAGGACGATGGCAGCACGGCCACATTGTACGAGGCGGTCTCCGCGGTCCAGGGTGAGCATGTCGAGGCGATCAGCCTGACCACGGCGGAGACCGACGTCAACAGCCTCGCGGCCCTCGGCACGGTCACCTCGGCCGACGACGCGGCCGGGGTATCGGCGGCGTTCGCCCGCGTCGCCAGCCTGCTGACCGTCGTGGCGGAACCGATTGCGGTCCCCAGCACGGCCACGCCGGCCACCACAATCGCGGCACCGACCGCGCCCGCTCCGACCACGCCAGCGCTCGCCACAGCGGAAGCGACGGCGACCTCCGTCTCCTCCCGTCCGTCGGCTCCGGCCGCGGCCCGCACGACAGCGGAGGCGTCGCCCTCGTCCTCCCGGCTGTGGCTTGGTGCCGTCGGCATGTTCCTGGGCCTGTTCGTGATCGGGCTGCTGCTCTTCCCTCGTCAGCGGGTCTCCAAGGCTCGGTTGGGCATCGACAAGCCGCGCAGCGTGTCCGACATGGGCAAGCGCACCATATCGGCAGTTGATGAGGCCCTCGAGCGACACGGCAAACGCGACGACCTGGCCACCGCATTGGCGGTCGCCGACATCGCCATGAAGCCCGCCGAGTTCGTTGCGATGGTCGCGGTAGTCGCCATCGTCGCCGGGTTCGTCGGCCTGAAGTTCGGCGGGCCGCTCATTGCTCTGCTCGTGGCGGTGGCGGTCGGTCCCGCGGTCAGGTTCTACGTCCGCCGCACCAAGGCCAAGCGCCAAGCGGCATTCGCCGACCAGTTGCCCGACGTGCTCCAACTGGTGACCACCGCGCTGCGCAGTGGATACGGCATCACCCAGGCGCTCGAGTCGGTCGCCGAGGAGGCCGAGGAACCGGCGCGCAGCGAGTTCGCCCACGTGCTCGTCGAGTCCCGGTTGGGCCGTGACATGTCCGACTCGATGCGCGCCCTCGCGCAGCGCATGGAGAGCAAGGACCTCGAGTGGGTGGTGTCGGCGATAGACATCAACCGGGAGACCGGTGGGAACCTGTCGGAGATCCTGAACACGGTGAGCGCCACGATCCGCGATCGCAGGCGCATGGCTCGCCACGTCCTAACGCTCACCGCCGAGGGCCGCATGTCGGCTCGGATCCTCACCGCGCTCCCGCTGGTGATGGCCTTGTGGCAGTGGAGGTCCAACCCGGACAACTTCTCCCTCCTGCTGCACGGCTCCGGTCTTGTCGCCCTCATCATCGCCGGGATCCTTATGGTCCTCGGGGCGGCTTGGGTACGCAAAGTCGTCAACTCGGTCGTCTTGTGATCGGAGGACTGGAACCATGAATCTGACACCCATCCTCGGCGCCTTGGCGCTGGTCGGCGCTATCGGCGTGTTCTGGTGGGGCCTCACGGCTCGGCCCTCGGCGGCCCGCGCCAACCTCTTTGCCGGGCTGCCGCAGCCCGCCCCGTCACCCGGCCCATTGCTCTCCATCCTCCGCCAGCTGGGTCAGACCACTCGTCGGTTGCTGCCCAATGTGCTCGTGGACGGCCTCGAGGTGAAGCTCGTGCAGGCCGGGCACCCTCACGGGCTCGATCTGCCGCGCATCCTCGGTATCAAGATCTCCCTGGCCGGGCTGGCGGCGCTCATGCTGCTCCTCAACGGGCAGGTGCCGCTCGCGATGATCGCCGCTGGACTGTTCTTCTTCCTGCCCGACTACTGGGTGGTTAGCATGAGGGACAAGCGGCAAATCGCGATCCAAGCCGACGTTGCCGACACCATCGACCAATTGACCATCTGTGTCGAGGCCGGCCTGGGCTTCGACGCCGCGCTCGCTCGCGTGGCGGCGACGACCGAGGGACCGTTAACCGACGAGCTGCGCCACACGATGAGCGACATCCAGGCCGGTGTGCCGCGCGCCCAGGCACTGCGCGCCCTTTCCGATCGGGCACAGATCGTCGAGATCCGCCAGCTGGTCAGCGCCCTCCTGCAGGCGCAGAAGCACGGCGTTCCCATGGCTGAGACCCTGCGGATCCAGTCGGCCGAGATGCGGCTCAAGCGCAAGCAGCGCACGGAGGAGAAGGCGGCCAAGCTTACCGTCAAGATGCTCTTCCCGATCATCGTGTGCTTCATGCCGGTCTTCATGATCATCGCGGTGGTGCCGTCGCTGATCGCCCTCTTCCGCGGTCTCCAATGACACGCAGGGGCCCGAACTCGGACGGGGAATCCTGCCGACGATGGGTCCGCCCACGAACCGCCGCGGCACAGCGCGCGAATGTTCGTGGATAAGAGCTCGGCGCTCCCGCGAGCGACGTGGGGTCGTGGAGTCCCCTCGTCGGCGCGGGAGCGCCGGTGCAACGATTCCTCGGCGACGTTCAGACCCGGGTGTTCACCCGGTCGTCGCGGACTGCAACCACTCTGTCGTCGCGACGCCGCAGTCCGGCGAGGCCAACCATCCAAGAAGCCCGAGAAGACCCCCCCCCAACTGGTCAAACCCACTTTCATCGTTGTCGTCGACGGGGTTGTCAATTGCCTCGACGTCATTGGGGCGTTCGGTGGGGTGGTTGCAAACGCACTGCCGGCGGGCAACACGGAAAGCGCGGCTGCAATTGCTAGAGATGTCGCGATCTTGCGATTGAGTTCTCTCCTTTGTGAGTCGTACAC
>JAYTZE010000055.1:0-2188 GCA_043742385.1 Ilumatobacteraceae bacterium | reverse complement strand
TTCTCGGCCGGTGTCGCCGCCGACGCCGTGCTGTCGGTATCACCGGGTGCCACCTGCCCCCCGTCACCGTTGAAGGACGGTGTCCCTGTTGCAGCCGGTTGGGCCACATTGACATCGCGGCTTGACGATGCGTCGTCGTCGCTGCCGCATGCGGTTACGCCGAGGATGACAGCTACGAGGGCGGCGGCGATCCGTGCCCCTCGGTGCGCTGTGTTCAGGTGTGTCATGAGTGTTCGACGTGACCATCGACACATTCAGTTCCCGCAGCGGTGTGTCAGTCCTGTGACGGGATACAAGGTCGTCGCTGCTCACAGCCCAAAGCTTGGGCGCGAAACTGGAAATCGGAGTTCACTTCTCGCACCCACGGGCGCGAAATGCGCAGCCCCCGTACCGAGATCGCGCCCAACGGGCCGGGTGGCCGGCGACCGGAACAGTGCTCGCCGAACCGAGATCGGCGTGACCATCCGGGGTGTCAGTCGTGTGACGGAGACGACTCACGCGCCTCGCGGCGGTGGCGTCGGATCTCATTTGCTACCGGTAGCAGCGAGATGGCGACGATCACCATGGCGGCGACCTCGAGGTTGTTCTTGATGAACTCGATCTCGCCGAGAAAGTACCCGAGCGTGGTGACGCCGACGCCCCAGAGTAAGCCGCCCACCAGGTTGTACGTGACGAATGTGCGATACCGCATCTCGGCCACGCCGGCCACGATCGGCGTGAACGTGCGAACGATCGGGACGAACCTGGCCAACACGATCGCGAAAGGCCCGCGGCGTTCGAAGAACGCGTGAGCCTTGGCCAGGTTGGTCGGATTGAACAGCCGACTCTTCGGGCGGTCGAACAATGGCGGCCCGACCTTGCGCCCGAACAGGTAGCCGACCTGGTCGCCAGCGACAGCGGCGAGAAAAATAACTCCGGCTGTGACCGGCAGCGGCGGCAACAGGTTGCCACCTGCCGACGACGACAGGAACCCGGCAACAAACAGCAGCGAGTCCCCAGGCAGGAAGAAACCGATCAGCAGGCCGCTCTCGGCGAAGACGATTGCTGCGGCCAGTAGGAGTCCGCCCCGATCGAGCCAACCTTCGATGTCGAATAGGGCGAGCACGAAGAGCGTGGACGATCAGCTGCTGGTCGAGCTCATGATCGACGCCGACTTGCGGTTGGAGAAGATCACCGCACCGATCAGGACCGCCAGCGCACCAGCGGCAATCGAGAAGCGAGCACCGTCGTTGTCCTTGAGGCTGATGATCGCGGGGAGGATCAACAGCGAGACCAGGTTCATCACCTTGATCAACGGGTTCAGCGCCGGGCCAGCGGTGTCTTTGAACGGGTCGCCGACCGTGTCGGCGATCACGGCGGCACGGTACGGATCGCTGCCCTTGCCGCCGTGGTGGCCATCTTCGATGTACTTCTTGGCGTTGTCCCACGCGCCACCGGAGTTCGACAGGTAGTTGGCCATCAGTTGGCCGACGAGGATGACCGCAGCCAGGAATGCGCCGAGTGCCAAGAAGTTGATACCGAAGCCGATGACCACCGGCGTGAGTACCGCCAGCAGGGCCGGAGTGGCCAGTTCGCGCAGCGACGCCTCGGTGCAGATGTCGATGACGGGACCGTATTCCGGCAACTTCTCGCCCTTCATGATCTTGCCATCGGCGAACTGCTTGCGAACTTCTTGAACGACGACGCCGGCTGTGCGGCCAACGGCGCGGATGGCGAGGGCGCTGAACAGGAATGGCACGGCGCCACCGATCAGCATTCCGATGAAGATCTTCGGATCGGCGACGTTGATCTGCAGTTCGGGCAGGTCGAACGCTCCGCGCAAGCGATCGGTGATCTCGAGGTTGAGTTCGCCGGCGGCGGTTTCGATGAAGCTGGCAAACAGGGCCACGGCGGCGATCACGGCGGAGCCGATCGCGAATCCCTTGGTGACTGCCTTGGTGGTGTTGCCAACGGCGTCGAGGCTGACCATGATGCGCTGGGGTTCGCCGTGGAACTCGCCGCTCATCTCGGCGATACCGGCGGCGTTGTCGCTGACCGGACCGAACGTGTCTTCCGAGACGATGATTCCCGTCGTGGCCAGCATGCCCATGCCGCATAGGGCGACGAGGTAGAACGAGAACTGCAGGTTTCCGCCGCCCAGGGCCAGTGCCGAAGCGATGGCGATGGCGATGGCGATAACGGCGTAGAC
>JAYTZE010000054.1:0-4450 GCA_043742385.1 Ilumatobacteraceae bacterium | reverse complement strand
TGGACGAGCGGCATCTCGATCTCGGTGCGCCGGCCACGCGGGTCGAGGAGCCGCTTTCGATACACCGGCTCGATGTGCACGTCGGTGATCAGCAGTTCTTCGACGAACTGGGCGGCGCGGGCCACCAGCACGCCGTCGGCATCGAACACCATCGAACCGCCGTCGAAGACCAACTCGTCCTGCCCGCACACCTGGTTGACGTAGACCAGCGCACAGCTGGCGTCGGCAGCGCGCGTCGCCAGCATGCGCTCGCGGTCGCTTGCCTTGTCGAGGTGGTAGGGCGAGCCGTTGATGTTGATGTTCAACTCGGCACCGCCGGCAGCCTGCTCGGCCAGCGGGCCCGTGGGACTCCACACGTCTTCGCAGATGCTGATGCCGACCTTGACGCCACCGATCACGTACAGCTCGTAGGGGTCGTTGGCAGAACCGGGCGTGAAGTAGCGAGCCTCGTCGAACACCGCGTAGTTGGGCAGCAGACGCTTGCGATACGTGCCCAACACCGCGCCATTGGCGCACATCGCGGCAGCGTTGTAGATGTCGCGATCCGCGTCGACGAACCCGACAACGGCAGCGCAGCGACCGGTGTGCGCAGCCACCTTGGCCAGCGCTTCGAGATTGTCGGAGACGAAGCCCGATTTCAGTACGAGGTCTTCCGGCGGGTACCCGGTGATTGCCAGTTCGGTGAAGGCGACGATGTCGCAACCGGCAGCCTCGGCCTGGTCGTAGGCGGCAACGATCTTGGCGACGTTGCCATCGAGGTCACCGACCTTCGGATTCAGTTGGGCGAGAGCGATACGCAGGCTGGCCACAAGGAAAGGCTAGCGATCAGCCGCCTTCGAAGTAGCCGGGAGTATCGACAACGAGGTCGGTCGCCATCAGCGTGTAGTAGCTCATCGTCGCCGGTGCCGCACTCAATTGGGTGAACGACAGCACGGCATGGACCTGCCCTGCGGCGGTGGTGTTGCCGGCGCTGACAACTGGCAGCGTGCCGCCCGGATATGGCGTGACGAAACCCGGCGATGCGTTGTCGACGATGGTGATGGTGTGCGCCATCGCTCCCGCATTCGCCGGGATGGTGACGGGATCGATCGACCTCGAGGTCTCGCCGGGCAAACGGCCGAATCCGATCGACTCACGCGTGTCGACCTCGCGGAACGGTTGGATCACATGGAAGCGGCCGGCGGTGGCACTGGGAGCCGCCGACGACGTGAAGTATCCGGCAACATCGACAATGACATCGGGCACTGACAGCAGGTGGAAATCGACCGAGCCGTCGGCACCGAGCGGCACAACGACCAGGTTGGCCCGAATGTCGCCGAGCCCGTTGGTGTTGAGATGTGATGAGCCCGAGAAGGGCGTGCCACCGGGACTCGCGCTCAGGAACCCGGCGCCGTTGTCGGGGTTGGTCACGGCCGTGACAACCAGGACCGCGGCATCCATCTGTGCCGCAGCTGGAAGATTGCCGCGGCCGGCCACGGGAACGCGCACATATGGCAGCTGAGTGCCATCCCCACGCGTGTACAGATTGGTTGCCGACGCAGCGACACGCGTGTCGCTGATGCGATTCGGGGCCACCGCCACGAACCTGCCGGCGCTGACCGCGCCGGGAGCAACGTTGAAGTACCCGAGCACATCGATCACGACGTGTGCGGTGGAGAACGCGTACAGCAGAATGCCACCGTTGGCATCGACCGGCACGACGGCCGAGTTGGCCACGAGCTCGCCGGAGACGGCGTTGATGTTCGATGCCAACGGCCGCGCGCTGCGGCCGGCCCACGCGGTCAGGAACCCCGATGTGCTGGGCGCGACTAACGCGAAGTTGACCAGCACGGCCTTGGTGACGGTCGGGTTGACTCCCATCGGCACGTACCGCGTGGAATGAGCGCGTACCGGCTTGTCACCGGCAACAGGTAGGCGCGTATCGAGGACCCGCGTGCCCGGAGGTATGGCTTGAAACGCCAACGAACCGGGAGTGACGAATGGCGCCGGTGCGGTTGTGATCTTGCGCACGCCCCCACCGGTGAGGGTGTAGTACAGCGCGATGCTGTTGGTGGTCGTGACGAAGGCCATATCGGCAATGCCGTTCGCGCCGGTGGCGAACGGGGTGGCATAGTCGACCGACCCGTTCGACCGACGCAACCACATGTCGCCACTGCCGGCATCGGCGAACAGGTAGCCGCCGTCATACTCAGCGGGCCAGTGTCCGTTGGGGATGAAGGCACCGGCGGTGATGACGACGCCGTCGGTCCGCGGATAGTCGGTGATCGGATCGGTGTAGCCAGCGGCCGGCGCGGCACATGGCGGGTTCTGTCCGATCGGGCACTGGCCCTCGCGGAACGGCCAGCCGTAGTTCGCGCCGATCGCGCCCAGGTCGACTTCTTCTCGCGTGCCCTGACCGACATCGTTGATGAAGAATCGGTCGGGGCCCGTGTTGGGATCGAACGCAAACCGGAACGGGTTGCGCAAGCCCCAGGCGTAGATCTCCTGGCACGAGGTGGTGGGCGTGGACGGCACATTCCCGCGAACACGGCAGCTTTCCGTGCCGGGCCCGCTGACGGGATTGCCCGGCGCCGGCTCGCCCGTCGATGGCACGACGCGCAAGATCTTGCCGTTGAGCAGGCTGAGATCCTGGGCGGCATCGTTCGGGCTCGAGCCACCGCGCGGGTCGGCGCCGGCGTCGCCCACCGTGATGTACAAGTAGCCGTCGCCGCCGATCTCGACATCGCCGCCGTTGTGATTCCCGGCGTTCGAGGAGATGTTGTCGACCAGGACGATCTCGCTGTTGGGATCGATGGTGTCGCCCGACATCGTGAAACGACTGACCCGATTGACACATCCGCCGGGCGAACCGGGACTCGGTCGGGTGAAGTACAAGTACAGGTACCCGTTGACCTTGAAGTGCGGATCCACAGCAACACCGAGCAGGCCGCGCTCGCCGCCGTTGCATGGTGACAGGCTCATCGTCAATGCGGGAGTGGGCACCACCACATCACCGCGGATGACCCGAACCGAACCCGACTGCACCAGTACCAGTACCGAGCCGTCGGGTAATCCGGCAATGCCGGTTGAGGCCCCCAACGTTGCCACCGGAGCGTCGGTGAAACCCGCAGGGACGACGGCCGCGGCGACCTTCGTGACATCGAGACCGACAACCGGAACCACGATCGACGTGATCAACAAGGCAACCGCTGCGCGCTTTCGCATATCGAGCCCCTTCAGCTCAGCGCCCGAAGACGAAAGTAACACGCGTCAGGTCAGCATGCGGGATCACCTGGCAGCACGCCGGCCACGGCCACTTGGTACACGACGTCGCCTTCTTGGAAGTACGTGTTCTGCTTGGCGTCGACGAACAGCGACCCCACGGCCGCAGCGTCGACCCGTGCACACGTGGTCGCAGCCGCCAGCGACACTCCGGCCGCTGTCGGCCACTCGACAACCGATGGCGCAGGATCCTGGTTGGTGAGCTCCGCCTGGTCGATGGCGCGAGCCTGGAAGCGATAGGTCTGCGCGACGAATGGCTGATCGGTGCCGAGGTTGGCGGCGCCGGCCGCAGTCTCGATGTCGGCGAGCCTCGTCGCCGCGTCGAGCAGCGCCTGACGGGCTGAGCTCTCGGGGCCCTGTGGGCTGTCGATGCCCAGCGCGTAGCCGGAATGCACGAACGAGCTTCCGGCAGCGTTGATCGTGACCACGGTGTTCGGAGCATCGGCGATCCCGTCGCCGCCGCGGTAGTCCGGTGGGGTTGCCAGCAGTCCAGCGGTCTCGGCGATGCCGAGCAGCGCCTGGATGCCGTCCTCGGTGATGCTGCGCGCCATCACCGTCGGCAGCAGCGGACCCGGGAAGATCGCCGGGATGACACCTTGGGTGAACACCCGTCCATCACCACTCACCAACAGCGTCGGGGTGTTGACGAATGCGTAGCCGGCGGGCACGAAGCCTCCCTCGTACGACAGCTTCAACACGACATCTTCTGCAGTGGTCGGATGGGCGATGCCGGTGCCGACAGGAATCGTGCCTGGAGTCGTGCCCGGTGTTGTCGGATCCGTGCCTGCAGGCACGTGATCGGGGTCGCCACAAGCGGACAGTGCGGCCACCACCGGTGCGACGAGTGCGGCGGAGAGGAAAGTACGTCGGTTCATGTGATCTTGGACGCTACGTCTTGGTCGTGCGGTTCCGCAGGTGCGTAGCATCGCCTTCATGTCAGCCCTGTTCGATCTCACCGGCAAGAACGCACTCGTCACCGGCGGCGGCCGCGGGCTGGGCCGGGCCATCGCCGTTGGCCTCGCCCAGCATGGCGCCGACGTCGCCGTGACCAGTCGAACCGTCGGCGAACTCGACGAGACTGCGGAGGAAGTTCGCGGCACCGGACGCCAGTGTCTCGTCGTGCCGGGCGATGCTTCGCAGAAGGCGGAGATCGACCGCGTCGTCGGCGAGGTGGCCGCGCAGTGGGGTC
>JAYTZE010000053.1:0-8765 GCA_043742385.1 Ilumatobacteraceae bacterium | reverse complement strand
CTCGGCACCTTGCTCGATCTGATCGACATCGATACCGGCTGGGAGTCGGCAGTCGAAGCAGCGCTGGGCGAAGCGCTTGAAGCTGTTGTCGTGGCCTCGCCACAGGCAGCACGCCGGGCGCTCGATTCGCTGCACGCATCGAATGTGCACGGAGCCGTGATTGCGCTCGGTGCTGCGCAGCGTTCGCCGGTCGTGCAACCCGCCCAGGGCGTACCCGTACGGCCGCACGTACGCAGCCGGCAGGCCGGCGTCGCCGAATTGCTGGACGCCATCATCGGCTCCGCCGTTCGTGTTTCGAACTGGGCGAATGCAATCGATCTGGCCATCGCCAGCCCGCTCGCCATCATTGTCACCGACGACGGCGACCGCTTCGGCCCGACGGGTTGGCGCGTCGGCGTCGCCAGTGGCGGGGCGACTGCATCCGCATTGGAAGAGGCGCAGGAACGGCTCGGAATCGCAACCGCCGAGCTAGAGAGCCGTGGCCGAGCAGAACAGACGAGCCGTGCCGATCTGCAAGCAGCGCGGCATCGTGAGGCCGAACTCAGTCGTCAGCTCGACACACATGACGCCGGTTTCTCAGCAAGCTCCAGTGCCTTGGCTCGTACGCAGAGCGAACGTCGCGACACGCACGCGGAGATCGAGACGCTCGAGCATTCCGTCGGCGAGGCAGGCGAGCGGCTCAATCGCGAACGCGGCCGCATTGCCGAACTCGATGCACTCGTTCCGGCGCTCGAAGCCGGTGAAGCAGCAGAGGCCGAAGCGGTCAAGGCGCGCGGCGAGACGCGAGCGGGGCTCGATGCCCGTGCCACGCACCTGGCAAATCGCCGGAAGGATCTCGAGATTCGCAACGCCGGCTTGTACGAGCGCCAGCACTTCCTCGAACGTCGCTTGCAGGAGACCGAGCGGAGACTCGAGGTCGATGCGGTCGCCCGTGCCCATGCGGGGCAGCGTCGTCTGGAGGTCGAGCAGGCGTTAGGCGCTGTCGAAAATCTGGCGGCGCTCGTCGATCGTCATCGTCACGTCATCGAGACACGGCATCACACTTTGCTGGAGATCCGCCGAAAGCAGAGTGCCGAGGTGCGCGGCATTGCCCAACGTCTCGACGAAGCTCGGGGCCTGCGTGGCACCGCCGAGAAAGGGCTCGACGAGAACCGCGAACGGTCGCGACGAGTCGAAATCGACGAGGCAGAAGTGCGCATGCGGTTGGAGGGCGTCGTCGAGGCCCTGCGTCGTGACCACGATCTCGAGCCCACGGCGGCAGAGGCCGCCGAGCTGCCGGCGCTTCCCGAAGGAATCTCGGCCGCAGCACGCGTGCGCGACCTCGAGCGAGAGCTTCGTCTCATGGGCCCGATCAATCCGTTGGCGCTCGAGGAGTTCAACGAGTTGCAGGCGCGTCACAAGTTCCTCGAAGAGCAGTTGGAGGACGTGCGCAACACCCGCCGCGACCTCATGCGGGTGATCAAGGCCGTCGATCTCGAAATTCAGACCGTGTTCTCGTCAGCGTTCGCCGACGTCAGCATGCATTTCACACAACTGTTCGCGATGCTCTTCCCTGGTGGTGTGGGAAACCTGGTACTCACCACCCCCGACGACATGTTGAACACCGGCATCGAGGTCGAGGCAAAACCGAGCGGCAAGAATGTGAAGAAGCTCTCGCTGCTGTCAGGTGGCGAGCGCTCGTTGACCGCCTTGGCCTACCTGTTCGCCGTGTTCCGGAGCCGGCCATCGCCGTTCTACGTGATGGACGAGGTCGAGGCCGCCCTCGACGACGTCAACCTCCACCGTTTCCTCGGATTGCTCCACGAGTTTCGCCAGGAGGCGCAGTTGCTGGTGGTCAGCCACCAGAAGCGCACGATGGAAGCCGGCGACAGCCTGCTCGGCATCACCATGCAACCCGGTGGGTCCTCCAAGGTGGTTACGGAGAGGGTTTCTGCCGCAACCTGAATGGTCGCCCGCCAATCCGAGACCGACTAACGTCGTGACGGTTGGTCGCGACGAATACCGGGGGAGTGGCAGCACATCGTGAGTCAATCCGTCGCCATCGAGGGGTCTCGCATCGAAAATCGTGGTGTGGCGCCTGCGATACAGCTGGTTCGCCTGCGCAAGGCGTTCGGCACCGGGACGAGCGAGGTGGTGGCGGTCGACGACATTGACTTGGAGATCGCCGAGGGTGAGTTCTTCTCACTGCTCGGTCCGTCGGGCAGTGGCAAGACCACCGTCTTGCGGATGATCGCCGGGTTCGAGCTCCCCACAGCCGGGGTTGTGTTGTTGCAGGGCCGCGACGTGACGACGCTCGCTCCCTATGACCGCGATGTCAACACCGTCTTCCAGGACTACGCGCTCTTCCCGCACATGACCGTGCAGGACAATGTCGAGTACGGGCTGAAGGTGAAGCGAGTCGACAAGACCGACCGTCGCCGGCGAGCAGGTGAGATGCTCGACGCAGTGCGCCTCAGTGAGTACGGCGGCCGCCGTCCCGACCAGCTCAGCGGTGGACAACGCCAGCGTGTAGCTCTGGCCCGCGCGCTGGTGAATCGACCGAAGGTGTTGCTGCTCGACGAGCCCCTCGGCGCGCTCGACCTCAAGCTCCGCGAAGAGATGCAAGTCGAGTTGAAGGTCATCCAACGCGATGTCGGTATTACTTTCGTCTTCGTCACTCATGACCAAGGCGAGGCGCTGTCGATGAGCAGCCGCATCGCCGTGTTCAACCACGGCCGTATCGAGCAGGTCGGCACGCCTCGGGAGATGTACGACCGGCCCAGCACTTCGTTCGTCGCCGGATTCGTCGGTTCGTCCAACGTCTTGTCCGCTGAACTCTCGCGCCGACTTTTCGGCGTCGATGCCGTGCACTCGGTGCGTCCAGAACGCATTCGGATCGTCCACGACGTCACGAGCGACGCCGAAGCCACCGTCGAGGGACTCGTCGACGACATCCAATTCCTGGGAGCCGACTGCCGGCTGTACGCCCGGCTGGACGACGGCACCCACATTCTCGCCAGTGTGCCGAGCGACGGTCTCACTGGCGTGGCCATCGGCGGATCCGTCCGCCTGGCATGGCCGCGACTCGCGGCCGCTACCGTCGCCGATACCGACATCTCCAAAGGGGGAGACCAATGAAATCAACACGAATGGCAATGGCGCTATTCACGTCGTTGAGCCTGCTTGCCGTGGCCTGTGGCGACGACGAGGAGGCCGCCGGCACCACCGCGGCTGCGACCACACCAGCGGCGGCCGACACCACAGCTGCACCGGCAGAGACCACGCCACCCGCCGCAGACACCACGCCGCCCGCCGAGACCACGGCGCCCGGTAGTGAGGTCGATTACATGTGGACCCCGAACGCCGACGTCTTGGCCGGTGCCGAAGGTCAGGTCAACATTGTCGCCTGGCCCGGCTACATCGAAGACGGATCCACCGACGAGGCCTACAACTGGGTGACGCCGTTCACCGATATGACGGGTTGCGCGGTCAACGTCAAGCTGGGTTCCACCAGCGACGAGATGGTGCAACTGATGCAGAGCGGCGAGTACGACGGCGTGTCGGCATCCGGTGACGCCACGCAACGCTTGATGAGCGGCGGTGAAATCATTGAGCTCGACCTCGCCGAATTCACCAGCTACGCCGACATCTTCGACGGACTCAAGGACAAGCCGTGGAACTCGCTCGCCGGCAAGCCTATGGGCATGCCGCACGGTCGTGGCGCCAACTTGTTGGTGTTCAACACCGAGGCCTTCCCCGACGGTCTCGACTCGTGGAGCGTGATGTTCGACGGCGGTACGGTGGCCGACCAGGCCGTGTCGGTCTACGACAGCCCGATCTACATCGCCGACGCTGCGGTGTACCTCATGGCCACCCAGCCGGATCTCGGCATCACCAATCCCTACGCACTCGATCAGGCGCAGTTCGATGCGTCGATGGCCCTGCTCGAAACACAGAAGGCACTGGTCGGTCAATACTGGACCGACTACTTGGTCCAGGCAGCCTCATTGGTCGACGGCACCGTGCTGGCCGGCACCACATGGCAGGTCGTGGCCACGTTTGCCCAGGGCGGCGGTGCGAAGATCGACGCCGTCAAGCCCGTTGAGGGAGCAACCGGCTGGAGCGACACGTGGATGCTGTCGTCGCAGGCCGCAAATCCGAACTGCATGAAGTTGTGGATGGACTGGATCTCGTCTCCCTGGGCGAATGCTCAAGCCACGGAATACTTCGGCGAAGCGCCGAGTAATGCCAAGGGTTGCGCACTGACCGCCAACCCGGATCACTGCACGGCATTCCACGCAGAGGACGAGCCGTACTGGGCCGACGTGTGGTACTGGACCACTGCCACGGAGCAGTGCCTCGACGGTCGCACCGACGTCACGTGCGTGCCGTACACCGAATGGGTCAACGCTTGGAACGAGTTCCGGGCATAGACGCGCCGAGCACACCAGTGGGGGAGGTCGCGATGCAGCCTCCCCCACTGGGGCGCACTGTCAGCCGTTTCTTTCGCGGTCACCGCCGACTGGCACTCGCCGGACTGCTCACTCCACCGGTCTTCTGGCTGTTGGTGGTGTACATCGGGTCGCTGGTTCTGCTGGTGTTCGCGGCGCTGTTCAAGCTCGATCCCCGATCTCAGAAGCCAACCACCAGCTTCACGCTCGACAATCTGCGCGCCTCGTTCACCGAGTGGTCGGTGTTCAAGGTGGTCCTTCGAACGGTTCTGATCGCGGGAGGAGTGACCGCGCTCTGTCTGGCGGTGGCTCTGCCGACGGCGTTCTTCATCGCCAAGATCGCCCCGAAGTGGATGCGTCGGGGACTGATCGTGTCGATCCTGCTGCCACTGTGGGCCGGTTACCTCGTCAAGGGCTACGCGTGGCGGGCGATGCTGTCGCCGTCCGGCAACTCGTTTGCCGCGGAGGGCAGCGGTGGCGGCGGGTTTCTGGTGAGTGTCTTCGGTTGGACACCGGGCTACGGGCGCACCGGTGTGATCCTGGCACTGACCTACCTCTGGCTGCCCTACATGGTGCTGCCGATCTATGCAGGTCTCGAACGTTTGCCGGCGTCACTGCTCGACGCGGCAGGTGACCTCGGAGCCCGGCCCCTGCGTACCTTCCGCACGGTGATCATGCCGTTGCTGTTGCCGTCGATTGCGGCCGGTTCGATCTTCACGTTCTCGCTCTCGCTCGGCGACTACATCGTCCCGCAATTGGTCACCGACGGAAAGCAGCGGGTGATGTTCGGTACCTTCATCAACAGCACGCTGGGGGCGCCCAATCAGCCGTTGGCAGCCGCCTACACCCTGTGGCCGTTGCTCATCATCATCGCCTACCTGTTCGCCATGAAGCGCCTCGGCGCGTTCGAGAGCGTCTGATCCGTGGGTACCTCGCGACTCTCCAGATGGGCGCTCGGGCTCATCACGGCCGCAACCTTGGCGTTCTTGTACACGCCGATGTTGGTCGTTGCCCGCCTGTCCATCAACAAGGCGAACTCGGTGGCCTGGCCGCCCAGAGGTTGGACTCTCGACTGGTGGCGAGAGGCATGGAACAGTGACGGCCCTCGCGAGGCACTGCTCAATTCGGTCAAGGTGGCCCTCGCAGCAACCGTCATCGCATTGGTGCTCGGCACGCTCGGCGCTTTCGCCATGCAGCGGTTCTCGTTCTTCGGCAGGAACGCGGTCTCGTTCCTGATGGTGCTACCCATCGCCCTGCCGGGAATCGTCACCGGCATCGCGTTGCAGAACACGTTCTCGCGTCGCATCAACCTCGGGCTCTTCGATTTCTCCGTCGGGCTCGGATTCCACTCGCTCGTCATCGCCCATGCCACGTTCTGCGTCGTCGTCGCCTACAACAACGTCATCGCCCGGTTGCGACGTTCGTCTCCGAACCTGCTGGAGGCCTCGGCCGACCTCGGCGCGCATGCGACGCAGACGTTCCGTCTGATCACCTTTCCGCTGGTGCGGTCGGCGCTGGTCGCCGGGGGCATCTTGGCGTTCGCGTTGAGCTTCGACGAGATCGTCGTCACCACGTTCACGGCGGGGGCGGGGTTCCAGACCTTGCCGCAGTGGATCCTGGCGAACTTCAGCCGGCCGAGGTTCATTCCCGTGGTCAACGTGCTGGCGACATTCGTGATGATCGTTTCGATTCCGCTTGCCTGGCTTGCCCAGAAGCTGAGCGGTGGCGGTGACGGAACGGTCTGACGGCCGGCGATAACGTGATCGCGCCATGCCGTGGATCTTTCTCGTTCTCATCGCAGTCGTTCTCGTCGTCGGGCTCGGAGTCGTCGTCCTCAATCGTCGTCGCAGCACGGCGTCGTCGCCGGTCGTCGAGTCGCCTCGACAGCGCAACGGCCCGGTGCCCAGGGCCGTTGCGCCTACGGCACCAATCGAGCCGGTCGCCGCCGAGCCCGAGCTCGCCGAGCGTCCCAACTTCCGGAGCCGTATGTCCAAGGCGCGCAGCGCGCTATCCGGCACGTTGCTCGGCATCCGCACTCGAAGCGGCATCACCGACGAGACATGGGACGACCTCGAGGATGCATTGCTGCGCGCCGATGTCGGCGTGCGCGTGACCGATGAACTGCTGGGCGGGTTACGGGTGAAGGTGAAGGCGAACGAGATCACCGAACCTGCACAACTGCTTGATGCGCTGCAGGCAGAGATGGTCGCTCGACTCTCGCAATCGGACCGCTCGCTGCGCTTCGACGATGTGCCTGGCGGGCCGAATGTGTGGTTGTTCGTTGGAGTCAATGGCGTCGGCAAGACCACGACCATCGGCAAGGTTGGCGCCCAGCAGGCTGCGTTGGGACGGTCGGTGCTGATGGCCGCCGGCGATACGTTCCGCGCCGCCGCGGTCGAACAGCTGGGCACGTGGGCCGAACGCAGCGGTGCCGAACTGGTGCGTGGCAATGAGGGCGGCGATCCCAGTGCTGTCATCTTCGATGCAATCGAGAGCGCAACCGCCCGTCGGATCGATCTCGTGCTCGGCGACACCGCTGGCCGCCTACACACCAAGACCAACCTCATGGAAGAGCTTCGCAAGGTGCGGCGCGTTGCTGCCAAGGGTGCCGGGCAGGTCACCGAAGTGCTGCTGGTGGTCGATGCGACGACGGGACAGAACGGTCTCGCCCAGGCTCGCGAGTTCGGCGACGCCACAGAAGTGACCGGTGTCGTGCTGACCAAGCTCGACGGCTCGGCCAAAGGTGGAATCGTGTTTGCGATCGAGACCGAACTCGGCCTGCCGGTGAAGCTGGTCGGCCTCGGCGAGTCGATCGGCGATCTGGTCGAGTTCGACCCGGTTGAATTCATCGATGCGCTCGTCAGAGAAGATTGATGATTCCGGGAACCGCGGCGCCGGCTGACGACGTCAAACAGACATGATTCGCTCACGCCGATTTGCATTTGCCACCCTCGCGGTCGTTTTCGGGCTCAGCGCCTGCGGTGATCCGAACACCACTGCACCCCTCGCCGAGCAGCCCGTGGTGATCGAACTCGCCAGCGGCCAGTCCGGTGGCGCTGTCGCGGCACCCGCCGCAGAGCTCGATGCCGCGTCCGCAGTTGACTCGAAGATGGCTTTCATGGCGATCACAGAATTCGTGTACGACGGCGAGCTGCCCGCGCTCGACGACCCGTCCGGCTCATGGTTCTTTGCCACTGGCCAGCAAGCCGATCTCGACCGAATTGCCGCGTTGGCTGCGTCGTTCGGCGTCGAGGGTGAAGTGCGCACTCTCTCGGCCGATCAGGGTGGCGGATGGGCCGTTGGACCCGAGGACTACAGCGCACCAGTCTTGAGCGTCGGCTCCGACGGCATGCTGACCTGGTATTTCAGCGGTCCGCAGACAGGCGCGGTCGACCTCGGCTGCGCCACCTCAGGCATCGCCGTTGATCCCGTCGCCGGATCCGGCGTTGCAGGCGGCGCAGGAACTGCAACAGATGCGGTTGCGGTCCCAGAGACCATGCCCGCTGCCACCAAGCCGGCTATCGATGTTGTTCCTCCCGACGTCGTGGCGCCCGAGTGCGTCACCCCGCAGCCGCCCGTTGGGGTCCCGACCAAGGACGAGGCGTTGGCCGAGGCGAAGCAGTTGTTCGCCGACTGGGGCTATGACGTCAGCTCGTACCAGTTCGACGACGCCTACGCCGATGAGTGGGGCGCAAATGTCAACGCCTCGCTGATGCTCGACGGCATGAAGGCGCCCGTCGTGCTGTCTGCCGGTTTCGGCGAGAACGGGGCGCTCACGTACGCGTCGGGTTACCTCGCAGTGCCCGAGCGCGGGGCCGACTATCCGACCATCGGTGCGGCTGCCGGCCTCGAGCGGCTCCAGACACAGCAGAACCAGTACATCGGTTTCGGTGACCCTGCAATTCTCAGGTCTACCGACGACGTGGCATCGCAGCCGGCCGTCGGCGCTCCCGAGATCGCACCGTGCGAACCCGAGTCGGCACGAGCCGACTGTGCCCCGGCCGACATCGAACCATTCGTCGTCACCCTGAACAGCGTCAAGGCCGATCTGACGATGGTGTGGGCTGCCGACAACACGATCTGGTTGTTGCCTGCCTACACGTTCGGTTCGACCGATCAAGGCCTCTACACGGTGATCGCCGTCGATGATGCCTACATCCACCAGGCCGATCCAGCGATTGCCACGACCGAGCCCGTCACCGAGCCCGGCGCAATTCCCGTCCCCGACACTGCCCCGGCAGCCGGCGGTGACACCGCGTGTGCGCAGTTCGAGGCGCCGACCGCCGACACTGATCCCGGCATCCAAGTCGAGTTCGGTCAGCGGTGGATTGGCCA
>JAYTZE010000052.1:0-2194 GCA_043742385.1 Ilumatobacteraceae bacterium | reverse complement strand
CATGGCACGAGGTCGGCTCCGAGTGTACCTGGGCGCTGCGCCGGGTGTCGGCAAGACCCACGCGATGCTCGAAGAGGGCGTGCGTCGTGCCGGGCGAGGTGCCGACGTCGTTGTCGGCCTGCTCGACGACACCGCTCGCCAAGGCATTGCGGAGCTCGCCGGCGGATTAGAGCACGCACCCACGACCCAAGGCCCGGGCGGTGTTCCCGAGTTGGACGTCGTGGCCTTGCGGCTGCGGCGGCCGCAGGTGGTGCTCGTCGACAATCTTGCCCATCGCATCGACACTCGCTGCGGCCGGTGGGATTCCGTTGAGGAACTGCTGAGTGACGGCATCGACGTGATCACGACCGTCAACATCTCCAACCTCGAATCGATGACCGACATCGTTGCCGGTATCACGGGCTCGGCGACTACTGAGACGGTTCCCGATTCGGTCGTGCGCGGCGCCGATCAGATCGAGCTGGTCGACATGAGCCCTGAGGCCCTTCGCCGACGTCTCGCTCACGGACACATCTATCCGCCCGATCAGGTCGACATTGCGCAGGCCAACGTCTTCCGTCCCGAAGTGCTCGGCAAGCTACGCCAACTCAGCCTGCTGTGGCTCGCCGATCGAGTGGAGGAGCAGATCGAGCGACAACTGCTCTCGGATGATCCAGACGACACGCACAGTGTGCGCGAGCGGGTGGTCGTTGCATTCGGTGGTCACGGCGGGGATCGCCTGGTGCGCCGCGCCGCACGTATCGCTGGTCGCACCGGCGCTCATCTGGTCGGAGTGCACGTGGTCAGCGCCGGACATGCACCGGGCCGAGACCTCGAGCGTCAGCGCGGGCTCTTGGTCGGTCTCGGTGGCGTCTATCGAGAGATCGTCGGCGACGACGTTGCCCAGGCGCTGGTCGCCTTCGCACGCGTCGAACAGGCAACGCAGCTGGTGATCGGCGCTGTCCCCCGCGATCTCGGATCCCCGAAGCGATCGTCCGTGGTCGACGAACTCATCGACAGGATCGGCTCCGTCGACGTCCACATCGTCGCCACCGACATCGCCGATCAGCCTGTCGAACCGCTGCGCGCCGGTCGGGCAGCTCCAGCCCGGCCACTGCGGATGCGGTCAGCTGCCTGGGCTCTGTGCATTCTTGGACTGCCACTTCTGACTGCGATCCTGGTCACGGCGCGCCGGCATGTGTCGGTCGGGTCGGCGCTGATGTTCGATTTGTGCCTGGTCATGGCGGTCGCCGCGTTGGGCGGCGTGCGCGCGGGCCTCGTTGCTTCCGTTGGCGCCTTCGGCCTGACCAACTGGTTCCTGACGCCACCGCTCCACACAATCTCGGTAGGAGATGCCCAGAACGTGGTGGCGCTCACGGTCTTCGTGCTGGTCACTGTCGTCGTCAGCTTCCTCGTCGATCGCGCCGCCCGTCGCTCTCGCGAAGCCGCAGCGGCTCGGGCGGAAGCTGCGGCATTGGCTCGGTCGGCCGCGACGCTCGTCGGCGCCCATGACCCACTTCCTGACCTGCTCGAACAGCTGCGAGCTACATTCAGTTTGGCGTCGGCATCGGTGTTCGAACTGACAGGCCAGGGGTGGTGGCCAACTCACGTGTCGGGTCATCCCGAACTCCTCGACCCCACCGAGGGTACGTCAATCGACATCTCCGCCGATGGAAAGTTGCGGCTCGTCGTGTCGAACAACGCTCTACGGCCCGAACAGTTGGAGGTTCTGCGAGCGTTCGCCGATCAGCTGGCGATGGCGGTCGAGGCGCGACGACTCCGCGTCGATGCCGCCAACGCCGACCTGTTGGCCGAGGCGAACGCATTGCGCGCAGCATTGCTGCAGGCGGTCTCGCACGACTTCCGCACACCGCTAGCCACGATCAAGGCGTCCGCATCGGGCCTGCTGCACACAGATGCAACCTTCTCCGAGTCCGATCGTCGCCTGTTGCTCGTCGACATCGACGACGCCGCCGACCGGCTCGATCGCATGGTCCGCGACCTCCTCGACATGAGCCGCTTGCAGGTCGGCGCTTTGGATCTCACGTTGCGATCAGTCGCATTGGAGGAAGTGGTCGCGGCGGCACTCTCCGGTCTTGCTGCTCCACCGGGTCGCGTCGAGGTCGATGTACCAGATTCTCTGCCGACGGTGCTCGCCGATGCGGCACTGCTCGAGCGAGCCGTCGCGAATCTGGTCTCGAATGCGGTGGCGTGG
>JAYTZE010000051.1:0-19469 GCA_043742385.1 Ilumatobacteraceae bacterium | reverse complement strand
CGACCCTCGCGTCGTCTAGCGACATTGAGACTGTGAGCTGGGGAACAAGGACTCGAACCCTGAATAACAGTACCAGAAACTGCTGTGTTACCAATTACACCATTCCCCACCGGGGCGAACCCGTGGAACCGCAAGTCTAACAAGCGACCGCAATCGGACACACCCGCCATTCAGCCGGTGATCGACAGCAACCGCTCGAAACCGATGAGCCGCCCGAGGGCAATTCCGGCGGCCTCCTCCAGTTCCTTTGCGGTCTCTGCGTTGCCCCGCACCGGGCTGGTACGCGTCGGTGACACGTAGGCAACCAGGCCGAGTTCCTGGGCGATCAGCCGCGTGCGCAACGAGTGGAACGGGTCGGTGACCAGCAGCACTCGGAACAGGCCGCGCTGATGCAACAGGGTCGCCACCTGCTCGAGCGACGCATACGAACTGTGACCGACAGACTCCTGGAGGATCGCCTCAGGCGGAACACCGAGATCGATCAGATAGTTGGCCGAAGCCTCGGCCTCGGTGAAGCGATCGCCCGGCTGGTTGCCGCCAGTGACCACCATCACCCGAGCGAGACCGGCTGACCACACCGCGGCAGCGTGGTCGAGCCGCGCAGCCAACTGCGGCGAGGGGCGACCGTCGTACTGTGCAGCGCCCATCACGACAATGGCGTCGACGTGGCGGGCCTGGTCACTGCGACCGGCATCGTGGACCTGATAGAGCGTTACCGCGTAGTAGCCGATCGACAGCACCGCAAAGATTGCGAGCCCGATGCCGAGGCGACGCGGCCAACGGCGACAGACAACGATGGGGATGCCTCCGACCGGCGTCGGATCGGCGATAGCGGTCGGGGGCGTACCACTGGGCGGCGTAGGCGCCATCGACGGATCGAAATCACTCACCCCTTCGCAACCATGGTCAGGCGCCGGACCACTTCCTCCCGCCCCATCACTTCGAGCGCCTCGAACAATGGCGGTCCGACAGTGCGGCCGGTGACGGCAACACGAATGGGCGCCTGCGCCTTGCCTTTCTTGAGGCCATGCCGCTCACCCACTGCTTCGAGTGTTTCCTTCAGTACCGCGGCGTCCCATTCCGGTAGGTGGCGATAGGCCTCGGTCGTCTCGACGAGTACCTCTTTCGCGCCGGGCGTGGCGATGGTCTTGTCCCAGGCCTGCTCGTCGAGGACGGGATCGGCGAGGAAAACGAAATCGATGACGCCGGGCGCCTCCGACAACGTTGTTGCGCGTGACTGAACCACCGACGCCAAGGCGGCGAACTTCGCAGCATCGAATCGGTCGGCTGGCCACGGTGCCTCGGCCGAGGTGAGGAACGGTCTACACGCTGCGATGAACTCCTCGACCGGCAGCATGCGGATGTACTCCCCGTTGAAGGCAGCGAGTTTCTTCACATCGAAGAACGCCGGCGAATGGTTGACATCCTCCAGCCGGAAGTCGCGCTCGATCGTCGACCAGGGAACGATTTCCTGATCCCCTGGCGGCGACCAGCCGAGCGTCATCAGATAGTTGACCATGGCCTCGGCGAGGTAGCCCTCGGAGCGGTACTGCTCGACGGCGACCTTGTCGCGCCGCTTCGACAACTTCTTGCGCTGCTCGTTGACCAGCAGCGGCACGTGCGCCCACACGGGCGGCTGGTGGCCGAGCGCCTGCCACAACAGTTGCTGCTTCGGCGTGTTGGGAAGGTGCTCCTCGGCACGCACGACGTGCGAGATCTGCATCTCGATGTCGTCGACGACATTGGCCAGCAAGAACATCGGCGAGCCGTTGCTGCGCAGCAGTACGAAGTCTTCGATCGTCGTGTGGTCGAAGACCACATCACCGCGCACCAGATCGTGCACCGTCGTTGCGCCGTCGGGTACACGGAACCGCAACACCCGACCCGGCGCCGGGCCAAGTCCGCGATCACGCGAGGATCCGTCGTAACCACTTGAACCGCTGGCTTTGGCGCGCTCTTGAATCTGCTCCGAGGTCAGGTCGCAGTAGTACGCCGCACCTGCTTCGAACAGGCGCTGCGCGGCCGACAGGTGTGCCTCGGCATAGTGACTCTGGAAATAGGGTCCCTCGAACGCGGGATCATTGTCGTGGATTCCGATCCAGGCGAGGGCGTCGATGATCCCCTGCGTCCATTCCGGCTGATTGCGGGCCTCATCGGTATCCTCGATACGCAGCACAAACGTTCCGCCGAGACGCTTCACCAGTGCCCAGTTGTACAGCGCCGTGCGCGCCCCACCGACATGAAAGAATCCGGTCGGCGATGGCGCGAATCGGAATCGGGGGCCGCTGCTCATGCACCATCAACCCTACCGGTCACACCGTTTGACGTCCGGCGCACCCATACGGGGCCGGAGTCATCAAGCGTTGGACGGGTCAGGCAGAAGGGGGCGTTGGGTGATGAGTGCCAGGTTGCGCAACTGGCGCAGGGCCACCGACAACGTGGTGAGATCGTAGGCATCGGCGCGTCGAATGTCGCTGAACATGGCCATCGCCCTGCCGACGACGCGCGTGTTGGCAGCCGCCCAGTCGCGTGCGCCGCCGACATAGAGGGCGTCGTCGGCCAACGCTGCGAGCGCGCCCATCAGATCGTCGCGCAGTGCGGACCGCGCTTGGGTCTGCCAACGGTCGTTGCGCGGCAGCATGCCGACCGCATCCCACAACCAGCCGAGGTCGAGCGCGTCGAACACCGCCCAGTACGCAGCAGCGGTTTCGCGCACCGTCAGGTTCTGGCGATGAGCAAGGTCGATCATGTCGAAGGCGGTGTGCATGAGCGGCCACAGCACAGAGCGCTGGGCGACCTGCTCGGGCACTCCCGCAGCAAGTCGCGCCGCCTCGTTGCCAAACATCTGGTCGCGCATCCTGCCGCGCAGGTGTGCTTCGAGTGTGGTCGACAGCTCGCTGATTCCTGGTTTGAACTCGGCAACCACCGATGCAATCTCGAGGGGCGGGCGGCGATGCCGCAGCAGCCAAAGCGCACCCCGCTCTGCCATGCGTCGCGCTTCCAGAAACATGTCCAACTGCGTATCGAGCTTGACGCTTGTCGGCAGCGCCTCGATCTGGTCCCACATCGCCGGGAAGTCGAAGATGTCACGAGCAGCGACCCAGGCGCGCATCACGTCAACGACGCCGGCGCCGGTGTCTTCGGTCATCCGATTGTCGAACGAGATGCCCGACAGGTTGACCATCTGGTTGGCGATCTGGGTGGCGATGATCTCGCGCCGCAGACGATGCCCAAGAATCTCGGGGCGGTATCGCTGCTGCAGCAATGTAGGGAAGTAGCGAACGAGATCGGGTTCGAGGTACGGGTCGTCGGGGAACTCGGTGCGCACCATCTCGGTCATGTTGACGCTCTTGGTGTAGGCCAGCACGATGGCAAATTCGGGGGTCGTGAGACCCAATCCGCTGGATTGCCGCTCGGCGATCTGCTTGTCGGTCGGAAGCGATTCGAGGGCGCGGTTGAGCCATCCTTCCGCCTCGAGCACATGCAGATACCTGGCGTGCACGTTGACCATCGGGAGGGCTTGCCGACGGGCAATAGCGAGCGTGAGGGTCTGCGAGCGATTGTCGTCGAGCACTAGCTCGCCGACCTCGTCGGTCATCGCGGCCAAGACGGCGTTGCGCTCCTCGATCGTCATCTTCCCCTCGGCCATCACGGCACCGAGCAGGATCTTGATGTTGACCTCGTGGTCGCTGCAGTCGACGCCGGCGGAGTTGTCGATCGCGTCGGTGTTGACAAGACCGCCATTCAGCGCGAACTCAATTCGGCCGCGCTGGGTCAAGCCGAGGTTTCCCCCCTCGCCGATCATGCGGCAGCGCAATTCGGATCCGTTGACGCGCAGGCCATCGTTCGATCGATCCCCCACGTCGGCGTGAGATTCCGACGCGGCCTTCACGTATGTGCCGATGCCGCCATTCCACAACACGTCGACGGGGGCGCGCAGGATGGTCGACAGCAACTCATTGGGTGTGAACGAACTCTGATCACTACCCAATCGCTTCCGCGCCTCGGGACTCAAGGTGATGGTCTTCAACGAACGCGGGTAGACAGCACCCCCCGTCGAGATCAGCGTCGCGTCGTAGTTCGCCCAACTCGATCGAGGTAGTTCGAACAACCGCTGACGCTCCACGAACGAGACCGCAGGATCGGGATCGGGATCGATGAAGATGTGCCGATGGTCGAATGCGGCCACGAGCTTGACGTGACGCGACCGCAGCAAGCCATTGCCGAACACATCGCCAGACATGTCGCCGATGCCGACAATGGCGAGTTCATCACGATCTGCGTCTTTGCCAAGCGCCCGCGCATGCCGGCGCACGCTCTCCCACGCGCCGCGGGCGGTGATGGCCATCGCCTTGTGGTCGTAGCCTTCGCTGCCACCCGACGCGAACGCGTCGCCCAACCAGAAGCCGTACTGGGCGGAGATCTCGTTGGCGATATCGCTGAATGTCGCCGTGCCCTTGTCGGCGGCCACCACCAGGTACGGGTCGTCGCCATCGTGGCGCACGGTGTTGGGCGGAGGAACGATGACACCACTGACGATGTTGTCGGTGACGTCGAGCAGGCCACTGATGAACTCTCGGTAGCAGGCCACACCTTCGGCACGGAATTCCTCGGCGCCACTCGGTGGCTTCTTCAGCACGAAGCCTCCCTTGGCGCCAGTCGGCACGATCACCGCGTTCTTCACGATCTGAGCCTTCACCAACCCGAGGATCTCGGTGCGAAAGTCCTCTCGCCGATCGCTCCATCGAATGCCGCCGCGTGCGATCCGCCCATTGCGTAGATGCACTCCTTCGACACGCGGCGAGCACACCCAGATCTCGAACATCGGCCGCGGCAGTGGAAGGTCTGGCACCTTCGAGGTATCGAACTTGTACGACAGCACTGGTCGATATCCGCCGCCATCCGCCAGTCGGAACGCGTTGGTGCGCACGGTTGCATCGATCAGCGCCAGCAGCGAGCGGAGGGTGCGATCATCGTCGAGGCTGGGCACCGCATCGAGGGCAACGGCAACATCGGCCCGCAGATCGATCTCGGCGGTGGCACTTCCGTCGGAAGCGACCGGATTGAATCGGACGGAGAACAACGCGGCGAGCAACCGACTGATCGAGGCGTGGCGAGCCAGTGTTGCCTCGATGTATTGCTGGCTGAACGGGAAGCCAATTTGGCGCAGGTATCGCGAGTAGGCGCGCAGGACCTCGATCTGGCGAGCGGTCAGACCGGCGAGCAGCACGAGTCGATTGAGACCGTCGACCTCGACCGACCCGGTGAACTCGGCGAGGAAGCAGCGTTGGACTTCGGCCCGGATCGAGTCGGTCAGTTGTACGTCGGCCGGCACGGCCACACCCACGTCATGGAGCCACACCGTGGCACCGTCGAATCCGAACCCGAAGGCCCGTTCATCGAGTGCCCGCAATCCGAGTTGATCGAGCAAGGGCAACATGTCTGACAGCGGGATCGACTCGCCGCGGCGATAGATCCGGAACCGCCAGCCACCGTCGACGCGTTGCAGCAGATCGGTGGTGACCTCGGCGACGCCGTTGGCCAGAGCATCGATGTTGACAAAGTCGAGTGCGGCAACCGACGGTTCGTTGAGCTCGTCGTAACCGGCAGGCATCGCCGGCTCGAGCCGACTGGCCAGGTCGGCGCGCGCGCCAAGCGAGGCTCGAACAGCGTCGAGCCAATCGTCGGCGATATCGATGGTGGTCATGGTTCTCCCGGCAACGCTGGCGGCAGCTTCCCCTGCTCAGCGACACTAGTCGGTAGCGTCTAGGACATGAGTCGCCTCTCGTTCCGACGCCGGACCGAATCACACCCTGGTCACCGATCGGTCGCAGGCGGTCTCGCCCGCGCGGCGGTGTTCGGGGTCAGCGACGGCCTCGTTTCCAACGTATCGCTGGTGATCGGGTTCGCCGGTGCGGGAGTCGAATCGAGTGTCGTGCGGCTGGCCGGTTTGGCAGGCGCGATTGCCGGAGCAACCAGTATGGCGGCCGGCGAATGGGTCAGTATCTCGGCGCAGAACGAGTTGGTCTACCGCGAGCTTGGCGTCGAGCGACGCGAGCTGGAGCACAACACCGCATCAGAGACTGCCGAGCTTGCCGCGATCTATGAAGGACACGGCATGACACGCCAAACAGCGCTCGACGCTGCGACCGACGTGATGCGCGAGCCCGAAGCAGCACTTGCGGTACACGTGCGCGAAGAACTCGGTGTCGACCCGAACGAGCTCGGCTCGCCGTGGAGTGCAGCCGGATTGTCGCTGGTGTGTTTCGTCGTCGGGGCACTGCTGCCCGTCATTCCGTGGTTCACCGGCAGCGGCAATGGCGCAAAGGTGGCATCAATTGCCATCGGTGTCGCGGCGGCCGCAGTAGTTGGCCTGATGATCGGCAAATTCGCCGAGCGACGCTTGCTGTGGAGCGCGACGCGCCAAGTGCTGATCCTGCTGGTCGCTTGTGGCGCTACGTACCTCGTCGGCCAAGCGTTGGGCGTCAGCGTCTCCTGACCGCCGAGACCGCGCTCACAAACCCATCGTGCGCTGGCGGACCGGCGCGATCTGCAGGATCGCCCGCTCGCTCACGATCTCACCCGTGTAGTTGGCACCCGTGTACTTCTGGGCGAGAGAATCGATGTGCGCCCGCGCCGCAGGACCACGAACTTCACCCGATACGGTGCCGCGCACCTCGCCGTAAGCGTACGAGTTCTCGGAGCTCCAGATCGCCACGGTGACGTTGGAGTTGGCGCGGATCGACGAGTACTTGGCGCGATGGATCTCGGTATTGATCAGCACATGCTCGTCGTCAGCGTCGACCCACATGAGGTGGGTGGCGATGGAGCCATTGGGAAGATGGAACGAGATGGAGCCAAAGTTCTTGCCACGGGCGAGGTCGCGAATCACAGGATCGAGCATCTGGTCACGATACGTGCTTCGATTGTGGAATGCGTCAACTGAACGTGCTCGGCGAGGTACTGCAGCCGTGCTCACTGGATCCCTTGACCGGATACTACCGCACCGGTTGCTGCGAAAACCGAGGGGATGATCCTGGCTTGCATGTGGTGTGTGTTGTCGCCACGGACGACTTCCTGGCGTTCTCCCGAGCCGTCGGCAACGACCTGTCGACTCCCATGCCGCAACATGGATTCGCCGGGTTGAGTGACGGCGACCAGTGGTGCTTGTGCGCCGCACGTTGGCAGGAAGCATTCGAGGCCGGCGCGGCGCCTAAGGTCCGGCTCGCCGCAACTCACTTGTCGGCGTTGGAGTACTCGACCCTGGCCGACCTACGCGCTCACGCCGTCGGCGACTGAATCGGTCGTCAGATCGCAAATCTGCGTCGGATCCAGTCTGCGTACAGAGGGTCGACAACCACGACACCGCGTCCGACCACGGCTATCTGCCCTTGCGCAACGAGGTGCTGTCGTGCATGTTGAGCCGACGATCGAGACAACGACAACAACTCGGCATCGCGGCCGAACAGCACCCCATCGGAGGCGGCCAGCCGCATGACTGCCTGGTCTGCCGGCGCCAGGCCGGAGAACCGGGTCTCGTGGCTGTCCGCAGTCTGAACGCGACACCGTTCGAGTGTCACCTCCCACACCGTGGCGTTGTCGATGCCATCGCGGACAGCTCCCCATGCCGCGTCGGCCATCTGCATCGATCGTTGAGGGTGACCACCGGCGAAGGTGTGGATGCGGCCCGCCAACCCAGCTGGCGGCGCCCCACCGAATCCGGAGTCGATGATGTCGACGAGCGCAGGCAGACTCAGCGGAGGAACATCGACCAGGTCGGCTTGCGCGTAGAAAGGCTGGTCGGTGCCAGTAAACAACATCCGCATCGTCGACGGCTCAGACCCTGCGAACACCAGCCCGATGCGCTGGTAATGATGCTGCAACTTGGTGCGCAGCAACCCGGCAGCTCCGTCGACTCGGACGATCGAGGAGAACTCATCGAACACTACAACCGTCGGGTGGGCGTGGGCGTGGGCGACAAGCACATCCAGCAACCGATCTGCGGTCGTGTCGGGATCGGGGCGATCTCGGCGGGCCAACGACGCCTTGACGACACCTAAGTTGACCTCGAGACCCGCTGAGATTCGGTCGAGACCATGTCGTCTCGCGGTCGGTACTGCGGCCAGCGCCCCGTCGAGGCGAACCGCGAAATCCGCCCAGGACCGCAGCTCGTACAGGTCGACCCGCACGACGGTGACCGTGTCACCGAGTTGCGCTTCGAGACAACCGAGCACGCTCGTCTTGCCGTATCGACGCGGGCCGACCAGCACTGTTGGCCGATGGGCGCTGACGCGCGCCACGAGATCAGCGATGAGGTCGTCACGGCCGTGTACCTGTTGTGGTTCGAGAGGGCCGTGATGCGGGAAAGGGCTGTACATGAACACCCGTGAAACCTACCAAACTCTGGCACGTTTGAGGTGCCACATCGTGGTAGTGTTGATGCAGCTAGGGATGAGCCCACTGTTCGTCGCGCCAAACCAACTCGCCATCGAGCGTGATGGCCAGCGGCCGACCGGCCAGCGCCAAACCCGCCAGACCTGCAAAAACGAGGCGGCGATACCGCTGAGCTGAGTGAGGCTGGTGGCCGCGGGTGTGGCCCCATCGAAGAGGGCGCCGAATCCGCCATGGCGGAACCAGACGGTGATGATGACTCCGAACGCGGCGCAGAAGAACGACAGCAGATGGTTGTCGCTGAAGATCGTGTACCGCCGCCGAGGTCGCTGTCTCGACGTCAGCAAGCTAGCTGTTCTTGGTGACGCTGGCGCTCGCGTTCGTGCGTACGTTACCGACGTTGTCCGTGACTAGATACTGGTACTTGTAGCAGTTCCCGTGAGCGACGGTGTCAGTCAGTGGCGACGTCGTGGGGTTGGCTGCGACTGTCGAGAACGACGAGTACGTCCCGCATGTGGTGCCGGTCAGGGTGGCGGATGCACGTTGCAGCAGCCGGGTTGCGATGCCAGACCCGGTATCGGCGCCATTGGCGAAGGTCACGCTGATCGTGGTGCTTGTCTGGCTTCCGTTGAAGTAACTCACGGAGCCCGCGGTCGGAGCCGTAGCGTCACCCGTCAGAGTGAATAGCGAGTTCGCCGAAGTTCCCGTAGCGTTGTTGGCCGCCGTCACGTTCTTCGCGCCGGCGGTGGGGACGGCATTCCAGGAGTATCTGTTCACGCCCAGGGCCCCCGGCGTTGAGGTCCCACTGCTGAGAGCGGGGAACGCGTAGCTGAGGATTCCGGATGCGGTATCCGTCGCAGTCGCCGTCGCGGTGAAGGATCCTGCGGTTGCGGCCGTTGAGTTGTAGTAGACGGTCGTGCCTGAACCGCTCCAGTACACTTTGGTGAACGCCGAGAAGGCGAGCATCGGTGTGCTGGGCGGAGAGTTGTCAACCTTGATGTTCGGACTCGTGTAGGTGGTGGAGTTGCCGATCGTGTCCTTGACGACGTACTGGTACGTGTAGCAACCCGAAGCCGGCACGCTGTCGGCCTTCGGCGAGGCTGGGTCTGTTCCGCCCGTCACGGGCGTGTATGTGCCATAGGTGCCGCAGACTCCATCAGCAGTGCCTGCAGCGGAGGTGAGCGTGGCGGTGGCGCGATTCAGCACGGCGCCGGTTGGGGCGAGGCCGCTCGGATCAGCTCCCTTGGTCAAGAGGAGGCTCAGGGTGAGCACCTTGCTGTAGCGGGCGCCTGTGCCAACGAGGCCGCTAGCGTCGACGGAGCCGCCCGTCGGCCCGATGGTGTCGGGGATAGTGATCGTGAAGGTTTGGACCGCACTTGTATCGACGCCGCCGTTCGCCGTGCCGGCGTTGTCGTGGATTCTGACGCTCACTGTGGCGACGCCCGTGGCGTTGGGGGCGGGTGTGTAGGTCAGGGTGCCGCTCGCGCTGACCGCCGGCTGGACGCTGAACATCGGACTATTGGTGTTGGTCACGATGAAGTCGACGACCTGACCAGTGTCGCCGGTGCCCTGGCTGATGGCTGTCCCCCAACCAGTGACTGCTTGGCCAAGCGAGTTTGCGTCGACGTTCTGGTTGATTCCCTTGGTGAAGCTGGGGACATCGTTGACAGCCACGACGGTCAACGTGACCGTGACAACGTTGGAATCCAACGATCCGTCATTCGCCTTGTAGGTGAACGCAGCCGTCCCATAGAAGTTGGCGGGCGGCACGTACGTGAACGAACCGTTCGAGTTGAAGGTCACGGTCGTGCCCGAGACAAATGCCGCCGTCAGCGGACTGCTTTGGGCATCGGAGTCGTTGGCAAGCACACCTATGGGAACGGGAACCGTGAGTGTCGTGTCCTCGTTCACCGAGTAGTTGTCTGCCCTAGCGACGGGGGCTTCGTTGACGGTGATGATGAACGATTGAACGGCACTCGTGTCAATTCCACCGTTGGCTGTTCCACCGTTGTCGTGAATGCTGACACTTACGATTGCCGATCCGTTTGCGCCGGCCGCAAACGCGTACGTCAGTGTCCCGTCGGTGCTCAACCCTGGCTGAACACTGAAGATCGAACTCTCGCTGCTTGTGACGATGAAGTCGAACAACTGATCGGTCTCGCCGGCACCTTGACTGATGGCGGCGGCCCATCCGGCGACTACCTGGACCCCTGCGTCAGCATCGATGATCTGATCGGCACCCTTGATGAAGTTGGGGGTTTCGTTGGCTGGGTTGACTGTGAGCGTCACCGTCGCTGGAGGTGAACTCAACCCTGCATCAGTGGCTTTGTAGGTGAACGACACTGTTCCCGCAAAGTTGGCTGGGGGCACATAGGAGAACGATCCATCCGCATGCAGCGTCAGGCCGGTGACGCCGGTCACGATCACCGCCGAAAGGGCGGTGCCCTCAGGACCCGAATCGTTGGCGATCACGCCATTGACGGCATCGACAGCGAGCGTCGTGTCCTCGTTCACCGAATAGGCGTCCGCAAGCGCGGTCGGCGGAGTCGTGAAAGCGACCTGGTCGAAGACAGCGGTTGCGAGGCTGTCGCTGTTGCTGTGCGCGGCAACTGCGAGGCCGACGTAGATGGTTGCCGACATCGTGATCGTCACCGGCGAGGACGCCACCCAGGTGACGCCATCAGCGGACCGCTCAGCCGTGAAGACATTGCCGACACGTGTGAGCCGTAGCCAATACGGAGCCGCGGGCCCTGGATAGCTCACGACGGTCGTGTTCTGTCCTGTGGCCGGCCGGTACAAGAACTCCGCCCGCGACTTGTTGGTGATGTCGATGGTGGCGTGGCTGCTGCCGACGTCCAAGGTCTCGCGGAACATCACGCCGGCCTGGGCGCCATTCCCGTTGGCATCGAACGTCAGGACCCGCGCGGTCAGGCGGCCATCGCCCGTCAACGAACGGAAGAGGAATTGGAGCCCGTCGGCACTACCACCGACCTCGCCCTTGCCGTTGCTCACGGTGTAGTTGGGATCCGTGTACGTGCTATCGCCGGGCTTGAAGGGCGCACTGATGTCTGTCTTGCCGGTAAAGATACCGAGCACGTTGTCTGTGACGGCGATGTCGATCGAGTCGGTGTCGGCCAACGCCCCACCCGATCCGGTGCTGCCCAGATCGTTCGTGACGATCTGCAGCGCCGCAGCACCGATGAAGTCACTGTTGGGCGTCAAGGTCGCGCCGGCCAGGCTCAGATTCACGTTGGCAACGCTGCCGGTGATTGTCATAGCCGCGGTCCCGCTTCCTACCGACGATACGAGTCCTGTTGCGCCGGGCAGGGTGAGATTGCCGTTGGCCGCATTCAGTTGCACCTGAACGATCGCATCCCCTGCATCGACATCGCCTATCGAGATGCGGCTGCTGTTCACAAAGACCTTGCTGACGTTCTTCAAGGTTCGCTGGGCAACGGGCACCCGGTTGATCGGCGCGTCGTTGACAGGGTTCACCGTCAGGGTGACGGTGACGATGTCGGAATCGAGTGAACCATCGTTCAGCTTGTACTTGAACGAGTCGGTGCCATTGAAGTTCGAGCGAGGTGAGTAGATGAAGGAGCCATTCGACGTGAAGGTCAAGGCGCCGTTGGCAACGCCGGAGTAGAGGATCGCCGTCTTCGCACCGCTCGAACTGTCATTCGCAAGTATGCCATCCGGTGGAACACTGAGAGTCGAGTCCTCATCCACCGAGTAGCTGTCAGCGACAGCGTCGGGCGGAGCGAGGATCTCGATCGTGTAGAGCCTCGTTGCAGTCGTCGACGACTCGTCAGTGATTGTGATCGTGACGTCGAAGGAGCCCCTAACGCCGGCCCCGACAGTTCCCCAGATGACGCCGGTCGTGGCGTCGATTTCGAGGCCCGGCGGCAGGCCGATTTGCGACCAGCTTGATTGGCCCACTGCGCCGATGGTCGTCATCCGAGTCGGCGTGTACTCGGCTCCGCGTTGACCAGGCGGAAGCGACGCCGGGCCAACGATGGTCAACTGGGAGATGGCCGAACGAAGCGAGACGGTCAGCGTGTACAGGAACGGCGCTCGTGAGCCCGACCCCTCCACGGTCAGCGATAAGAAGGTGGGATGGCCGGTACAGAACTCCGTTGCGGGCGGCGCTGGTTCGCAAGTCGCCCTGGCGGAACTGACGTTTCGACCCATCACGACATCCGTATCCACACCGTTCGTGCAGATTCGGCGAACAAGTTGCCGCTCACCGTCGAGCGCATAGCTGACAACGACCTTGACCGCCGCGGACGCAGATCGGTCGATCCAACTGAAGCGAGCTTTCAACACCAGTGGTTGGGCCGCGCACGCGATGCCGTCGGCGTCAGACGGATCGGTGGAGACACCCGTTCCGTCGGGCAAGGCGTTGGCCGGATCCAGCCCTCCGGCCGATTGCGCGTCCCGTGTGAGGAACGATGAGATCAAGCCGGCGTCTGTCGAGTCACTGACCTGCGCGGTGGTAGCGCTGGAGACGTTGAGCGAGGTGATCAGAGCGGCAACGATGACACCGCCGATCATGGTGCTGAGGGCAATCGCGAAGATCAGCTCGATCAGAGTGAATCCGCGATCGGCACCGCGAACCCGTAGACGTGCTGGGGGTGCGACGTTCATCGATTGACACTCCATGACTGCACGTAGGTCCTGGTCACGCTGGCACCTGTCTGCTCGAAGTTGAGCCGCGCTCGAATGATGACCATGTCGGGCGCACAAAGCGTCGCCTCGTCCTGTTCGCAGGCAGACAAGAGGACATTCCATTGCGGCACATCAGTTCCGTCAGAACTCGGCGTGACCCGGCACGAACTGACCCAGTCGACTCTGATCGAAACAGAATTCATCGTCGAGTCGACGATGGACCCGCTCCCTGATTCGCACGTCTGTAGACGAGCTTGGGAAATCGCTGTCTCGATGGCACCGTCAGCTGCGTACTCCCGATTTCGTACCTCTTCGAGGGTGTTGCGATTGTCGAGGCTCGACGTGGCGAGGGCCGCAAGCCCGCCACCGATCGTGCCGATCATCAACACGAAGCCGACAGCCAGTAGCAGTGCCGCGCCGCAATCTTGGTGGTGCGGACGTGAGCGCTGGCGGGTCACGGGGTCCTCACCTTGATCTCCATGAACTTCTCCAAGTTCAAGGGCCCGTTGATGGTGAGTCGCACCAGAGGTAGTTGATCCGTCGGCAACGTCAAGATGCTCGGGCAAACGGTGGGGGCACCGGTGGCCGGATAGATGGCCGACGGGGTGTACGCGAGAACTGGGAAGGGCTTGTTCGCCTCACAATGCTGCGCGGCTGCTTTGATCGCCTCTGCGTAGTTGCGCATCTCGACATCAGCTGTCACGCTGTTTCGCTGCGCAGCGCCCGCGCTGCCGACGGTGGCGAGCGCAGACAGCAGTGCGGTGACGGTCAGCCCGACGATCACAATGGTGGCGACGATCTCGATCAAGGCCTCACCGACGTCTCTTCGAGCGCGCATCATCACTCCGGTGTTCGTACGTATCTGGGGTTGCTGGCAATGTGAATAGGTCCGCCTGGAAGCTTTCGCGCCCCAGGCGGACTTGGTTCAACTCAGGTGCAGGCGAAGGTCGGGGCTGCGCCACCGGTGCCCGGCGACATCGTCAGCGTCCAACTCGTTCCGGACGTGATCGTCGTCGCTGTAACGACCGTGCTGGATGGCGCCGATAGTGCGGCCCCGCCCGGCGCTGTGCCGTCGGTCAGTTGGGTGAAGGTGGTGGGGTAGGTATTTGCGTTGGCTGCGAAGTAGACGGCAGACGCCGCCTTCGAGGCGTCGAGTGTCGCGCCACAGGCCGAGTCCGATCCCTTCTTGACCAAGCTGCTGATGCCGACGACTGCGACCGCCGACAGGATTCCGACCAGAACGATGGCGATCAGGATCTCAATAAGAGTGAAGCCCTTGTCTTCCTGCTCACCGTCGATCTGGCCCTGGATGCTTGAGCTGTCATTCATGTTCATGCTTCCTCTTATGTGTTGGTGCCGTAGTAAACGGCACGTTTGTTTGTCTTCAGAGACAATCATGAGGTGTCCCTCATTTGACCTGACCAAAGATGCTGTACATCGCTGCAACCTGGGCCACAGCAATAAAACCGACGACGAGGGCAACCACGAGAATGACTGCTGGCTGGAACAACTCGGTTGCCTTCTTCATGGTGAAGGTGACTTCGCGCTCGTAATAGGAGGCGGCCTTGCCGAGTTGACTGCCGAGCATCCCTGTGCGCTCGCCAACCTGGATCATCTGGCGAGCGGCGATGGGAAACAGTCCCGTCTCCGCCATCGGTTCGTACAACCCTCCGCCTCGAACGAGGGCTTCTCGCACAACAATCATGTGGGTCTTGAAAATGGTGTTGTTGGTGCTATCCGCCGACAGACCGATCGCCACGGGCAGGGGAACTCCGGCAGACGAGAGCGATGCCAACACTCGACAGAAGCGCTCCAGCGAGATCAGGAGGAAGAGGTTGCCGATCACCGGAAGCCTCATTGTCAGCGAGTCCCGCCGGCTCTTGCCACGCGCGCCGCCGATGACTGCGAACATGGCAATGACGGCCAGCGCCAGCGCACCGAGCACGAAGAACCAGTAGCTCGTCATGAAGTTGGTGAATCCGATCAGCATCCGTGTTGGCAGTGGAAGCTCGGCACCCAGGCTGCTGTAGAGGCCGGTGAACTTCGGCAGCACGAACACCGACATCACGATCACCGCAATGAAAGCGATGATCAGCACCACAACGGGGTAGGTCAGGGCGCTCTTCACCTGGCGTTTCGCGGCGATGTCGCGCTCGAGGTACCCCGAGAGCTGCGCCAGAACAGTGTCGAGATCGCCTGTGTATTCGGCCGAAGCCAGCATTGCTCGATAGAACGCCGGGAACACCTCGGGGTGGGCATCGATGGCTGAGGCAAAGCTGGTACCACGATGGATCGAGTCTCGAATGCCGGTGATGACGATGCGCATCGGGGGCGAGCCACTTTGCTGAGCCACGATCGCGAGGGCGTCGAGCACGGGGATGCCGGCCTCGAGGAAGGACGAGAGTTGGCGTGAGAAGGCCATGACGACCTCGGGCTTGATGGTCCTGCCGATACTGAAGAGCGGCTTCTTCGTCTTCTCGGCTTTGATTGCCTTGGCTGACCTGTCCCAAGCCGATTCTGGCGTCGGCTCATCGGTCCGATTGTCAGGCGCGAAAGTTGGCGTGCGTGGCTGCGCCCCGTTCGCCGGGGCGTGATCAGCAGGATCAAGTGATTGATATTGCATGTTCACGCTTCCACCATTTCTCATTTCCTCTGACAAAATTCTCGGCTCGGAAGATGTCTCCCAACAGGGCCCTTGTACCCAGCACAAGGCAATCGAAGACCTTATTTTCAATTAGGTCCGAACGCATAGGGCGTTTATTTTCGATAGCCGATCGTTGACCGTGCGCGCGAATGCTTCGAAAGGCGACATGGCTACAGCTCACTGATGCGTCGGAACTGGTGTGATGCCCGCGCAGACGCCCCTGGGGTCCAGGAGATTCAGGTGCACGAAGATCACGCCCTTGTATCGTCACAATTTGTGGTCGACTTGAGAAATCCTTGACATTCTTCAATGGCTCGAAATTCTCCGCGGGAATGATGGCCCTGTACGTACCGGTCCTCAGCGTGAAACGATGGGCCAATGGAGTGTGACAAAGCGTGATCAGACGTTCCAAGAAACCGGAACCCGCTGTAGAAGCCGCGGTCGGGACCGCTCAGGTGACCCCAATGATCTCCCCCGGTGCGCGCACGCGCCTCGGCGATGTGCTGTTGTTGGAACAGACGGTGAAGCCGGAGCAACTCGCTGAAGCACTCAACCTGCAGCTGGAGTCCGGGAGACAGTTGGGAACGATCCTCGTCGAGCAGGGTTTGCTCGACTCCCATGCTCTCACGAGGGCATTGGCGACTCAGCTCGGACTGCCCACCGTCGATTTGCGCACAGTAAAGCCGGCCGCTGAAGCACTTTCGTTCATCAAGGAGGACATGGCTCGCCGGCTGCGAATCGTTCCCCTGCGCCTGGCGGATGGCGCCCTCGATGTCGCAATCTCCGACAACTCCATCGAGGCGGTGCAAGAGGCGCTGGGGCGTCTCGATATCGACCACGTCAACGTCTACCTCGCCGGGGCCGACGACGTCACGACATGTATCAACACCTACTACCGCGTGCTGTCGGATACCGACGACAGCATCAAACAGTTCTGGGACACGGCTGCGGCACTCGAAGCAGTCGAGGCCGTGGACGGCGCAACCGACGACGCACCGATCATCCAACTCGTCAACAAGATCGTCACTCAGGCGCTGCGCGATCGCGCGTCCGACATTCACATCGAGCCGACCGATGGAGAGATCAGAATCCGATATCGAGTCGATGGAGCGCTGCGCGAGGTGCTGAGCCTTCCGGCATCGACGGGCCCGGAACTCGTGAGTCGCATCAAGATCATGGCCGACATGGACATCGTCGAACGACGGCGCCCGCAGGATGGCCAATTCGAGACCAAGATCGATGGCGCAGGCGTCGACGTTCGTGTCGCCACCAGTGCAACCATCTGGGGTGAGACCGCTGTGCTGCGACTGCTCGACAAGAGCCGGTCGATGAAGCACCTGTCGGAACTCGGCATGCCATCCGACACCCACGCCCGCTACCAAACCATCGTGCGCAAGCCGTATGGGATGATCATTTGCAGCGGCCCAACGGGTTCCGGCAAGACCACAACGCTGTATGCGACCCTGGCGGAGATCACCCGCAAAGAGTTGAACGTGATGACGATCGAGGACCCGGTCGAATACGTGTTTCCCGAGGTCAACCAGATGCAGATCAACCTGCAGGCAGATGTCACGTTCGCCAGCGGGTTGAAGTCGATCCTTCGCCAAGACCCCGACGTCATCCTTGTCGGTGAGATCCGCGACGAGGAGACAGCACGTATCGCGGTCCAATCGGCGTTGACCGGTCACGTCGTGATGTCGTCACTTCACGCAACCGACGCGACCTCGGCGCTGTATCGCCTGATCGACATGGGCATCGAACCGTTCCTGATGGCCACATCGCTCGTCGGGGTCGTCGGGCAACGACTCGTCCGCAAAATCTGCCCATCGTGCGTCATGCCGTACGAGCCAACACCCGAGGAGCGAAAGCTGTACGACTTCTTCGGAGGCACACCGAAGGAAAAGTTCGTCCACGGGGTCGGCTGTAACTATTGCTCCAATATGGGCTACCGCGACCGGGTCGGCGTCTACGAAGTGCTTGCCGTCACCGACGAGATCCGCCAGCTGATCGTGTCTGCCGCGTCGCCGCAAGACATGCGCACGCTCGCGGTCGCCCAGGGCATGCGAACCATGAGTCACGAGGCGATGGCCCTAGTCGCCGCCGACGTCACCACCATCGACGAGGTCATTCACAACGTGTATGTCAACTAGTCGCGACTTGCCCTCGTGTCCGCCAGACCCGAACCGCTTCTCGGCGCTGCCCAGTTCAGCGACGGTAACACTGAGCGTCAGCTCATAGAACGACTGTTGTTCAATGAGCTGACACTGATGCTCCTTGACGCCAGAACTGCCGCGATCCGCGCCACCCCAGGGAGTGTGCGATTGTGAATCAGGGAGCGCCGAGCTCGAAGCCGGCTGCGCAGTGCGCGGCAACTGGCCACCCAGATCGTGGCAGGGCTGCGCAGGCGATCCAGACGCAAGCAGAGCGCCTCGACATCGCCGTCCAGCGCGGCGAACACGGACAAGCCGTAGAAGCCAACATCAGATAAACAGAAAAGGCTAGCTGAACAGCTTCTTGGCGATGACGATCCGTTGGATCTGGTTGGTGCCTTCGTAGATCTGGGTGATCTTTGCGTCACGCATCATTCGCTCGACCGGGAACTCGCTGGTGTAGCCGTAACCACCGAGGAACTGCACGCAATCGGTGGTCACTTGCATGGCAACGTCGCTGGCGAGGCACTTGGCCATCGCGCCGGCCATGCCCAACTCGCCGGTCGGGTCACCGTCGTCGGCCATCGCGCAGGCTCGATACACCAGCGCCCGCGCCGCCTCGATGCGGACCGCGCAATCGGCCGCCATCCATTGCAGCCCTTGATTGTCGGCGAGCGGCCGGCCGAAAGTGCGCCGCTCCTTCATATAGCCGACCGCGAAATCGAGCGCACCTTGGGCGATGCCCACGGCCTGTGCGCCAATGGTCGGCCGCGAACGATCCAAGGTGTGCATTGCCACCGCGAAGCCTTGGCCGACCTCACCGAGCCGCCACGCGTCGGGGACATGACAGTCGTCGAAGCGCACGACGCCGGTCGGCGAACCTTTGATGCCGAGCTTGTGCTCGAGCTTGTCGACGTGCACGCCCCACTCGGCCTTGGCAAGGAAACAGGTGATGCCCTTGTGGCGATCCTCGGAGGTGCGGGCGAACACCGTGTAGAGGTCGCTGATGCCGGCGTTGGTGATCCAACACTTCGTGCCGTTGATGACCCAGTCATCGCCATCGCGCACAGCACGGGTTGTCAACGACGCCACGTCACTGCCGGCATCGGCTTCGCTAAGACAGTAGCTGGCCTGGCTGCTGCCGTCGCAGACCCGCGGCAGCACCTCGGCCTTCAGTGCCTCGGACCCAAAGTTGATCACCGGCAACATTCCCAATTTGGAGATGAGGAAGATGAGACTGGTCGAGGCGCACGCCCGCGCCAACTCTTCTGCGGCGATCGCCTGGGTCACCAGCGACGCGCCTTGGCCGCCGTACTCCTCCGGATACTGCAACGACGTCAGGTCAGCCGCCACGAGCGCCTTGAAAGCCTCCCAGTCATACTCCGCCTTCTCGTCAGTGGCCGCGGCGCGAGGCGCGATTTTGTCCTCGGCGAATCTGCGAACAACTGCACGGAACTCCCGTTGCTCATCGGTGAGGTTCATCGGTTGCGTCATGCGCCTAACAACTCCCTCCATCGTCCCGGGTAGGCGGCGGTGACCTGGGCTGGCGTCATACGCAACGTGGCCTCGGGCACCATGTCGACGAGCGCCCTGGCCTCGTCGTAGTGATGCAACGT